>JAKVCF010000041.1 GCA_022447335.1 Planctomycetota bacterium
GCCGACTGCAGCAGGCCACTGCCGATCTTCTGTTTCTGATGCTCCGGCAGCACTGCCATCGGCGCGAGCGCGAGCAAGCCGCCAGGAATATCACGCGACTGACCAACCTCGTCGATCACCTGCGCTGGGGAGAAGGCCACATGTGCAATAACCTCGCCCTTTCGATCCGCGAGGTGACTCATGAACAGATCGCCATCAGCACGCAGCTGATCCACAATCTTCGCCTCATCGGGTTGACCAAAGGTGGTCTCAATCACATCACGTACACCATCGACGTCACCCGTTTCCTCTGCGCGCAACCAAACCATGACTAAGCGGCTTCGATGGCTGCGTGTTTACCTAAAAGATCGCGTAATGCGCCCTCTAGTTCGGGGTGGGAAAACTCAAACTCGGCACGCTGCAGTCGCTTAGGGACCAAGCGCGCGCCCATGAGAGCAAGTTGGCCATTGCTGCCCATCAGCCACGCGCCCAACTTAACCGCAAAGGCTGGAGCCCAAAGCCCGACCCATTCGCCCAGCACTTTACGCAACGTACGCTGGAAAGCCTTATTAGTAACTGCGCCTGGCGCCACACAGTTATAAGCCCCCTCAGCACTGGGGGCGTCTATTGCAAAGTGAATGATATCGACCATGTCCTGCATATGGATCCAGCTCACTGCCTGCTTACCACTACCGACCGCACCCCCCAGCGCAAAATGGGCGAGTTGCTTCAACTTAGGCAACGCTCCACTGTATCGATCAAGCACAACCGAAATGCGTAATCGAACCTGGCGTGTTTTTGGCGTTTCTAGACTAGTCTGCGCCGCCTCCCAACCCTGGCAAACCTCGGCCAGAAAGCCACGGCCCCGCGGAGAGTTCTCAAGGCACACGCGCCCGCCAACATCCCCGTAGTAAGCCATCGCGCTTGCGTTTACCCAAACTTCGGGTGGCATTAGTGCATTCTGGATTGCCTCACCAATCGCATGCGTCGAGTCGACACGCGAACGCAATACAGCCTTGCGATTAGCTTTGGTGAGCCGGCAATCGATATTCCGCCCGGCTAGGTTGACGACTGCCACCGCTCCATCGAGCTCGGTAGCCCAGCGGCCCTGCGTGCAACCATCCCAAGCTATTTCGCGTACCCCGCCTCCGCACATCCCCGGCGACCGAGTTAAAACCACAACCTCCCATTCGTCCTTCGGAAGACTCGCGATCAGCGCACGCCCGATCGCGCCGCTCCCGCCAGCAATCACAAGCTTCTTAGGAAAGAGTTGGGCTTGGTTCATGACTCAAAATTTATAGGACATTCCAGACAAACTTCTTCGCCTCGCGTCGGATGCGGAAATCTTAGTCGCGAGGCGTGCAGATCAATGCGCCGAGACATAAGTGCCCGGCGTGCCCCGTATTTGAGATCGCCACGAATCGGCACGCCTAGGCCAACTGCGCAGGCTACACGTAGTTGATGAGAGCGCCCCGTGGTGGGCTCGAGCGACAAGTGCAGCCCGCCATCAGGGAGAACGGTGAGCACACGATATCGAGTATGCGCGAGCTTCGCTCCATCTCGGCCAGCAAGCGCCACCTGGACAAAGTTGCGAGCACGGTCTTTCCAAAGCCATTGCTCAAGCTCGCCATGGTCGCCAACCTGTAGCGCAGACCCGGCGCAGCTCTGCGCCGGCGGATCGGTACGCGCCTCGTACTCCTTATGCACCTCGCTCTCACGCCACGCTCGCGATAAACGGTCAGCGCCCTTCGAGGTTCGCCCAAAGGCAACGATGCCAGAAACCGGTCGATCAAGCCTATGCACTACGCCGAGGAAAGCTTCGCCCGGCTTGTTGTACTTACGCTTGACCCAATCTTTTGCCCAATCAAATAACGACGGGTCGCCGCTTGCATCTGGAACCATTGGCATGCCAGACGGCTTTGCGAGCACTAGGACATGGTTATCGCAGTGCAGCACCTGCGGCTTGGGCGCCATACCACTACTCATGATGCTCTAGGCCCACAGAGGAAGCGAGCACAAAAACCACATGGAAGAAGTCGTGAGCCATCTCCTTCTGGTATTGCGAGCTCGCCACTCTCAATAGTCCCATTGCCAAACTCTCTGAGCATGTTCTCAAAGGCAATCGGCGAATACCCGATTGCGTAAGTAGATAAGATCAAAAAGCTCCCCGGATCTGGTGATAGTAGCTGACGACAAGACTCGAGTAGGCCAGAAATGTCGCGCTCAAACTGCCACTTCTCTCCTTTCGGGCCGCGCCCATAGTGCGGCGGGTCAAGCAGGATGGCGTCGTAACGGCGCTTTCGGCGAACTTCGCGCGCGGCAAAGGCGCTGGCATCATCGCAGATCCAACGAATGGCACGATTAGGAAGCTGTGAGAGTTGAGCGTTTTCTGCTGCCCAGTTCAGTGAAGGCTTCGCTGCGTCGACGTGAGTAACCTGCCATCCGGATTGAGCGGCCAAAATGCTGGCAGCTCCGGTGTAACCAAACAGATTTAACATCGTCTTATGGGTGCCCGGCGCAGGGCCTCGCTCTTGGAACCATGCCCAGTTGGACGCCTGCTCTGGGAATAGCCCTACATGCTTAAACGGAGTTAGCTTTAACTTAAAGCGTGCACCTTGCCAACCAACTTCCCACTCAGGCTTGAGCCGAAGCTCACCGCAGCTCTCCCATCGCCCCCCCCGATCATTCTCGCGGGCAAAGCTCCAATCCGCGGCCAGCCAATTAGTCTCCGGTAGGCGAGGCTCCCATAGCGCTTGTGGGTCGGGACGACGCACAACCCACTTCCCCATACGTTCTAACTTCTCGCCCCTGCCGCTATCCAGCAACGCGTAATCCTCAAAAGCGGGGTGAGTAAACACCGTCATGCAGAGAGGATAGCTGGGCCCTTGTACACTCCAACGGACAGCGCTGTACCACTCGCTAGAATCCGGTGCGTGCGCCTCGTTTTTGTTGCCCTCTGGACAGTGCTCTGCACTCCACTCGTCCTCGGCCCTTTAGCGGCGCGATGCGCGGGACGCATAGTCAGTATGCGCTGGGGCGCCTGGGTCTGCCATGTCTGGGCGCGCGGACTTCTACGAGTGCTAGGTGTGCGATTTTCGGCCGAGGGCCCTACGCCACCACGCGGGGCCTTCATCGCTAGCAATCACACCAGCTGGCTAGACATCCTGGTACTTTCCGCCTGGACCCCCACCAACTTCATCGCTAAAAAAGAAGTCGCGAAGATACCCGGCATAGGCCTTCTTTCGGGATTGATTGGTACACAATTCCTCAATCGTCAATCCCAGCGCGACGCCCATAGACTCGCCTCTAAGCTGCGCAGCATGCTCAAAGAGGGCCTCGGGATCACCCTCTTCCCCGAAGGCTACTGCGCTGACGGGCACAGCCTGCTGCCCTTTCGCCCGGCACTTTTTGGCGGCGCCGCCGAGCTCGGAACGCCATGCGTGCCTATCACTATCACCTACGACCTTCCTGACGTCGTCTGGAATGATGGAACAGGAATCGGCTCCCATGCCCACCGCATGCTGAAGGCTCGCCGGCTCGACCGCGGCGGCGCCCCGATTCAGGCACGCATTCAGGTTGGGCCTACCATGCAAAGCACTGATCGGAAACTGCTTGCCCGCACAATCGAAAAAGAAGTCCGTAAGCGCTTCCGCCCCTTCGCCCCCGCAAGTAAATCGGTACGCTGACGCGTACGGAATTTGAAAAGAGGCGCGCGCCAAAATGGCTCACGCCTCTTTTCTTTTAGCCCTCGAAACAACTTAGAAGCCGCCGCGACCTCCGCCGCCACCCTGCTGCTGGTTAAAGCCGCCGCGACCTCCGCCGCCATCGCGACCTCCGCCAGGAGGGCCCCCGCGGCCACCTCCGCCATCACGGCCACCGACAAAGAAACGGCTGAAGCCACTGTTGGACTCCTGATACTTGTCCAGCTGATCCGGAGTAAGGAAGGCGCCAAGCGCTTGATCGGTCTTATCATTCAGATCCGCCATGCCAGTGCGCATCGCATCGCGATCCCATTCACCTGATTCGCGCATCTGTGCGAAGTAATCGCGAGTAGCTTGCTCGGACTCAGCAAGAACCTTATTCATCTCACCCTTCTGGTAGTCGTCGAGACCTAACTCTTCGGCCATGCGATCTACGCGACGTGCCAACTGCTCCTGACGACGCTCTTCGCGCTCGAGCTCGCGCTCTTCTTCTTTCTGCTTCTCAAGGTTGTCAACATAAGCGCGAAAGCGCATCTCTTCCTCGAGGGTATACGGCGCTGCCTCGGCCGAAGCGTACTTAGCCTCATTTTCCGACTCGACCGATTCGACCGGAGCCGCAACGGCTTCGCGACGATTTGCCAGTGACTGTACTTGGAGCTCCAAGGCATCGACAGCGGCTTCAAGTGAAGCATTACGAGCTTCAAGCGCGCGGTATTTGTCAACCAGCTCGCCGCTACCCGAATCACCACTCACGGAAGCAAGTAGCGGCTCATCAGCGGACTCGCCCGCAGGGGGCGAGAAGAGCATGCCGCCGACTGTGCCGGCAGCGAATCCGCCCAGGAGGGCGACGGCGAGAATAGGGCCTACTTGCATGGTGAAGATGAAACCCGCGATGCTCCCAAGGGTTTCCCGGGAGACTGCGAAAGTATTTCTGGGCCAAAGAATACACGCAGGCAAGAGCCTGAGTGCATAGGCCCCCATAAATCAGCCCTGAGAGCTTGTTCTGAGGCGTGAGCTCAAAGTGCCTACCACTTCAGCCCGGTCATCAGTGGGATTCCGAAGAATGCCACTAGTACACAGAGGACGCTGATCGGCACGCCAATGCGCACGAAGTCGCCGAACTTATAGCCACCTGGACCATAGACCATCAGATTCGACTGGTGGCTAACCGGAGTCGCAAAACTGATCGAGGCGCCGAAGACAATCGCCAAGATGAAGGCGCGTTGCACAATGCCAGCCTCATCGGCCGGCAGAGCTTCGGACTCGGTAATCGCTTCGGCCGCACCTATCGCAATCGGAGTAAGCAGAACCGCTACCGCTTGATTACTGATGAAGTTGGTTAAAACTGCGCAGACCGAAAGTAGTCCAAACAGAATGCCAGCTGGTCCGAACTGCGTAAGCGGAGCGACCATTCCTTCAGCTAGGAACTTTGCCGCCCCCGAATGGGCCATAGCTTTGCCCAGCCCAATCGTGCCGACCAAAAAAAGCAGAATGGTCCAATCAACTGAGTTGTAGGCCTTCCGCGCAGTTAAACAACCAGAAGCCACCATTGCCAATGCACCGAACAACGCAACGACTGGCAACAACTGACTCATGCCACTGACTGAGGTCAAACTAAAGAGAATCATTACCACAGCAGTAATCGACAGCGCCACGCGCGCCTTCCCGCGCAGGTACACCCACTCATGCGCACCGGTCAGCAGAAAAAAGTCGTTCTTTGCGCGCACGCGTGTCTGCGAATCTTCGTCGCCACAAACTAGTAGAAGGTCGCCCGCATGTAGCACCTGCTTCGACGCCCGTTCGCGAATATGGCGACCATCACGCAAAACCGCCACCAGGATGGCCCCGTAATCACGCCAAAGATGCAAATCACCGACCGTGCGGCCCACTACTGAAGAGTGCGGCGCGATCGCTAGTTCATAGAACTGCATAGACTTGGGATCAAACCGCGACTCCTGGAAGAGGCGTAGCCCAAACTCGCCCTGCAATCCGGCGAGCGTGTCGACGTTGCCGCGCAACATAATCACGTCGCCATGATCGATCGAATGCCCAGCATAAGGTGGCATGACCATGGCATCCTCCCGGGCATAGAACAGCAGCTCGGCGCGCGAACTCGAAAAGACTTCATCGTAGTCTTTGCCGAGCAACGGCGATTCCGGACTGATCGAGAGCTCGGTGACATATTCGCGATCGCCTGGCCCCGCGACCATCATGGTCGATAATGATTGACGGTCGGGTATGAGTTGGCGTACGAAAATACTGACAAACGCCACTCCCACCAACAGAATGACTATGCCCACCGGTGACATCTCGAACATGCCAAGCGGCTCGATACCTTCGCCCTCAAGTACGCCTGAGACTAGCAAGTTGGTCGAAGTGCCAACTAGGGTGACCATCCCGCCCAGGATTGACGCAAAAGCCAGTGGGATCAGTAAACGAGACACGGGCACCCCAGTTTCGCGCGACATGCCAATCAGAATCGGAATGAACACCACCACGACCCCAGTGTTGTTTAGGAAGGCCGACAAAATGCCCCCGATAAGCGAGACCAACAACACCATCCGGCGCTCCTTGCCCTGACTGAGCGTCATTACCGCGCGCGCGATGAACTCGACTGCGCCTGTACGGGTTAAGCCTTCGCCCATCACGTACAGCGCCGCGATTGTCAGCACTGCGCCGTTACCAAAGCCAGAGAGCGCCCCGGCTGCATCGATCAACTGAACTGCCGGATCGAAGTTGGGGTCATTCAAGCGAAGTAATTCGCCGATCGCAACTAGCGCAACGAGGACCCCCAGGCCGAGAGCGTCCAGCGACGCCTTCTCCTTGACCAGTAGGACGAGCAGAAGGGCCGTGACGACGAGTACCAGGACGCCCTCAATAGCCAGCACGCCAATATGGTAGCCCGCCGCATTCCGAAAACACCCCTTTGCCGAGACCTCACGCGCCTCGACATCGTGACCCCGGGCTACCTAAATCCTCTCGCAGGGCTCAGCCAGCAAGCGGCCGAGGCCCTTTCCGCTGATCTCCACCCTCATCTGGCTGTGGCTGGCCAAAGCTGAATGAGACTCCCGAACGCTTAAGCACGTCATTGACCTCGGTTGGAGCCGAGTAACTCTCAACCAGCTCTTCAAGCAGCATATAAACCGACGCGAGGTCATTCCGCTCAATCGCTTTGCGCAGGCGCACCAGTGACGCAACAACTTCCACGGTGGGTGGACCGGACTCTACCGCCTTAAAGATCTTTGGGTGCCCTGTCGGCTGGCTATTTTTCGACTCGACTAGTAGCTCCTCAACCAGCTTCTCGCCCGGACGCAGGCCGGTGTACTCAATCTTGATTTCTCGGCCAGTTCCAACCGTGGCAAGCTCAATCATGCGCTCTGCCAGATCACGAATCTTGACCGGTTCTCCCATGTCGAGCAGAAAAACTTCGCCGCCTGCGCCCAACGCGCTTGCTTGCACGACCAACTGCGCCGCCTCTGGGATAGTCATGAAGTAACGCGTGACTTCTGGATCGGTCACGGTGACAGGCCCGCCCATCGCAATCTGCTTGCGGAATAACGGCACCACTGAACCCGCGCTGTCGAGCACATTGCCAAATCGAACCATCGCATAGCGAGTTTTCGAGGGCTTACCCTCTGCGTCTTTGTCAGCCAAAGCGAGGCAAGCTAGCTCAGCAACGCGCTTGCTGGCGCCCATGACATTACTAGGCCGCACTGCCTTGTCAGTCGAAATGAGCACGAAGGTCTGTACCCCGCAGTCGCGCGCCGCTTCAGCCGCGGTTAGTGTTCCGAAAACATTGTTCTGAATACCCTCGACCGGATTCTGCTCGACTAGTGGCACATGCTTGTACGCTGCCGCGTGATAAACCGAATCAACCTCAAAGCGGCGATAGGCCGCCTCTAGGCGGTCTCGATCCAAAACCGAACCGAGCACCGCGGCCACTTCCAGCTCGGGGAAGCGCTCGCCTAATTCCATTTCAATCTGATACAGCGCGTATTCGCTGCGCTCAAAAAGCACAAGCCTCTTTGGCCTAAGCGCAGCCACTTGGCGGCATACCTCCGCGCCGATCGAACCGCCAGCACCTGTGACCAGCACCGACCGCCCAGGCACTACTTGGCGAAATAATTGGGAGTCCGGCAAAACTGTGCCGCGGCGAAGAAGATCGGCTGATTGCACATCGCGCAGCTCGGCCAAGCTGGTGTCACCGCGCAGTAAATCCAGCATCCCGGGCACTTGCTGAACACGAAGGCCAACATCTTCAAGTCGACGCACCATTGTCGCGCGTTGCGCCGCCGGCAATGAAGGCGCCGCTAACAATGCGCGCGTGATTTTCCGACGCGTCACAATATCTTGGATCGTAGCCGGCGGATGTACTGGTAACCCCGCTACGCGCAGCCCCCACTTTGAAGGCTCATCATCGACAAAAGCCACTGGGCGAAACTTGCTGCCCAATCGCAACGCCTGCGCCAACTGCGACCCCGCGACACCTGCGCCATAGATAAGCACGGGCTCGCTCCCCGCAGCTTTAGCGGTACGGCGCTGCAGCCAACTGGACACAAACTCGCGTAAACCAAGTGTAAGCAACGCCGAGATTGCCGCCTCGATCAGCACAACCGAGCGCGGAACTCCAGCTGGCGAATAAAGCCACAAAAATGCGCCGAGCGCAAATAGCGACCAAGCCGTGCCTCGCAAGCAAATGCGCGTAAGTTCGGGGCCCGCCTGCCGAAGCACTGCGCGATACAGGCCCATCCGTATAAATATGGGCACGCGAGCCAGCAGAATAGCTCCAAAGATCCAAAGGTACTTGCCCCGAAAATCGGGCGTTAAATCCTCAAATCGAATGGCAAAGGCCGCCCAGAGCGAAAAGGCAAACAGCCCCATGTCGACTACAAGCAGCACCGCCTGCTTCTGACGGCGGCTCAAGCGATCGATGGACTGCAGCATCTCTTATTCCAGCTAATTCGAGAAGTCCCGCTGATTAGAGTCAGCGAACTTGATTCTATCAGGGCGACAAAACTGAGCTGCTCAAGGTTGTATCTATATACTCCCGCCATGGCGGGTAACGTGAGGCCTGGGATTGGAGGCCGCGTCCGAGCGGCGCTCATTTGGGGTGGCATGGCAGCCGTCGCAGCAGCCTGGATGAGCTTGCTCGAGTCGCGGGGGCTCACCCGCTCCCATATGAGCAGCCTCCAAGACTTGCTGCTCACTTACATAAAGCTCGCCGCTGCATATGGAGCCTCCATGGGGGCTGGAGTCGGACTTACTTGCCTGATACTCCCTCAGCTTAGCCGACACTTTGCGGCCTCCGGCGTCGCGGCTCTAGCGCTGGGCATGGTTACTCACCATCTCGGCTGGGGGCTAATACCCTCAACTTCTGCTATGGCATTCGCCGCTTTAATCGCAGCCTGGGGAGTCATGTGTGGGCGAATCTCCAAGAAAGTTGTCGTGTACTTAGCGATTGCCTCAGCGGCGTCACTAGCCCCGCTCCCCCAAATAACGCGCAATGCCACTTCAACAAAGGTTGGAGGCGCCGCAGAACAGCCTGGCAACGTGCTGTTTGTTGTGATCGACACCTTACGCGCTGACCACCTCTCAAGTTGGGGATACCGAGCCCCTGGAGGAAATGACGAAGGCGTGACGTCTCCATTCATCGACTCGGTCGCAGACTCAGGCTGGCGCTTCGACCAAGCTTATGCCCAAGCTCCCTGGACTAGACCTTCAGCTGCAAGCTACCTCACTGGACTTCACCCACAGTCACACGCAATCGCAACCCAGTTTGATCGCCTTTCCGACGACGTCCCGACTCTTGCCGAATTCCTCCGCGACCAGGGCTACCGCACCGCAGGATTCTCAGCGAATCCCCAAGTCTCAGCTTTCTTTGGGCTTACTCAAGGCTTTGACACTTTCTGGAACCCCGGCCAATATTTTCAAGGCCGCACCTTTCTTCGAGCACTAGTAAGGAGCGAACTTGTGAAGGCCGCCCTTACAAGACTGAGCGGAAAAATGACTCAAGCCGCCGAAGCTTCCTTGCGAGGAATCCCTGGCTCCGACGCCGATGCCGTCAATGCCGCAGTCGAAGCATGGATAAGGTCCGAAGGGATAAGTCCTCGCCCAACCTTTCTCTATCTGCACTACCTGGATCCTCACGACCCTTACAACGCGCCTGTTGACTACCTATATGGAGATCTTGACTCTGCACGCCAACGCGATGAAAGCGTATTTCATTCTTTGACTACCGTCCCCCCAAGGCCCCTTGCAAACTCCACAATGCAAGCGACAACTCCCGAAGAGCTACAGGGGCACATCCGAAGATACGATACGGAAATCCGATTCGTTGATCAGCGCTTGGGAGAAATGATGCAGCGCCTACAAAGTGAAGGAATTTATCGCCCTGATCGCGACCTCCTCATCATCACCTCCGACCACGGAGAAGAGTTCTATGACCACGGCCAGTGGCTTCATGGGCAGTCACTGTACGAAGAACAAATTCGAGTCCCACTGATATTGCGTGGCCCGAAAATCCCTTCGGGCACAGTCGCCCTTGACCCCGTTCAGCTCATCGATCTCGTGCCTACAATTGCGGCATGGATCGGAAGTGAACTGCCATGGCCCGTCCAAGGGGTCTCCCTGCTTTCTGACCCTAGGCCTACTGGAGATGAAAGGTTTGTCTTCAGCCACCGCCCGCGAGAGGAATATCCAATCGATATGGTCCGCGTCGGAGACCGCAAGTTGATTCGAGTCGAACGTGCGCCCGGCAACCCCGTCTACATGGTGGTCGAATCTGTTTCTACTGGAGACGAGCCTGTAACAGAGACGCCTATTGAAAATGTGCCCGAAGAACTGATCGGGCTCCTTGAGCTCTACCGCGAAACTGCAGCGGCACTCCGCCGCAAAGGAAGCGCTGCGGTAGAGCTGCCCCCGGAAATGCGAGAAAGCCTAATCCGACTCGGCTATCTCACCCCGGACGAAGGCTAAGGCAAAGCGCCCGCTCTACCTCACTCCGCAAGCAGTCGATCCCACCGCGCCAAGACGGTGGATGATCCGAACTCCTGCTCCGCGAAAGCGCGCACCCGCTCATGCTCCGCCTTACGATCACGGCCCCGTACTGCGAAATCCGCGATCGCCTCAGCCATCGCTTCAGAGTCACCTTGCGGGACACTGACCCCTAGATCATTTTCTTCTACTAGCTGAGCTAATGAGCTACCTGGCTCTACCATTGCAAGTAGTGGCAGCCCACTCGATAGATAGGTCATCGTCTTGCTCGGAAATGCGAAAGAGATCACGCCTAGGCGCAGCGATACCACGCCTAAGTCTGCGGTCTCCATAAACTGCAATGCTTCGGCAAGCGGGCGGAAACCATGAAAGTGCACACTCTTTCCTAAAAGTCCCCCGGCCTCTGATTCCAGCTTACTCCGCATCGCGCCGTCACCGAGAAAATGGAACTGAATCTGCCACTTGCCCGCAAGTCGATGCGCCGCTTCTATCAAGACCTCAAGCCCTTGAAACTGGCCTACATTGCCCGCAAAAAGCACGCGGCACTCATCATGCCTCTGGGCCGGCAGGTCTGATTCGACCGCTTGCTGCTCTTGGGCCTCAAGGGCAAAGTTATTTAGTACGCGGACGTTGTCCATCGCAGTCCCGCGTCTCGCAAGCGCTTGACGCATATCCTCAGAAAGAACCACGACCCTCCAAGCTTTGCGACAGGTACGCCGATCCAACCGACCGAGTAGCCAAGGGAGTGGCCCGCGCCCAATCAGCCAGCTCCGGCTGAGCACCGCAATTTCTGGATAAAGATCCATGCAGTGGTATAAAAATTTTGCCCCTCGGATGTGCGCAGCAAAACAAGCCGTGCCGCTGACGAGTACGGGGGGCATCGTGGTCGCAATCACAACGTCGTAATGCGAACTGCGGCGGAACAAAATATGCGCCAGAACATGCCACTGGAAAAGGGCTACATTCGCAATACGAGCCAACCAGTTTTTCTTTGACCCAGGCAACATTGGTCGCCGCAACACGCGCATCCCATCCAGCGTCTCTTTTGCTGGACGCCTCAACTTAGACGTTGCTTGGGTGTAACTCGGCTGTGCCGTGAGCACCGTAACTTCATGCCCCCTCCCAACAAAGTGGCGGCCCATCACCCTCAACATGCTGGCATATGGCGGGCTATCCGGCCAAAAGTAGCGATGAATTAGAAGAATGCGCATGGGCGCAGACTTATCGCTCATGCGAACGTTCGGTCAAATTACTCCACCCAGCATTAAGGCGCGCAGTGCCGAGTATCAGGTTAAGAACTCGCTGAGAAGTATTTTTGACTGTGTAGTCCGCCGGGCACTCTGGCGCCTCCCCAGCCTGCCACTGCGCCATGACCGCGCGGACGCACTCGACAACTGCTCGAGGCTCTAGCCCCGCCAAAACAATCGCGCCGGTATCCATGGCCTCCGGACGCTCAATCGACTTCCGCACTGTGACCGCAGGAAAGCCCAAAATCGACGACTCTTCCGAAATCGTCCCGCTATCCGAAATTGCACAAGCAGAAAACTGTTGTAAGTGGTTATACGCAAAAAACCCAAACGGCTTCGCAAATCGAATATCTCCTCGAAGCTCAGGCCCCTCGAGCGCATCCATTCGGTTGCGTGTGCGTGGATGTGTGCTCACTATCACCGGGTAACCATATTCGTCATGCAATGCCTGCAAAGTAGCTAGCAACTGCCGCAGATTCCCTGGCGCGTCAACGTTCTCTTCTCGGTGGGCACTAACGATGAAGTACTTACCCTTTTCAAGGCCGAGCTCTTCCAGAATGGGGCTAGTTGAAATTGCGTCGCGGTAGCGATCCAACACCTCACGCATCGGCGATCCGGTCACGTAGACGCGCCGAGGATGGAGGTTCTCTGACAGCAAGTTGCGCCGTGCATGCTCAGTATAAGTCAGATTAAAGTCTGCTATATGATCGATCAGGCGGCGGTTTACTTCTTCCGGAACATCCGCATCAAAGCAGCGATTGCCCGCTTCCATGTGATAAACCGGTATACGCATCCGCCTTGCCATAACCGCAGCGATCGCGCTGTTAGTGTCGCCCAACACAAGGAACGCATCTGGGCGCTCTTCCTTCAAGATAGGCTCAATGCCGATCAAAATATTGCCCAGCACCGTCCCCAACGTACTGGGGTCAACTCCTAGAAAGTGGTCTGGCTTGCGCACCCCGAGCTCCTGGAAAAAGAGCTCATTAAGCTCAAAGTCCCAATTCTGACCTGTATGCACAACCGTATGCTCAACCGTGCGGTCTAGTCGATCCATGACGCAGGCGAGTCGAATAATCTCGGGGCGAGTCCCAAGCACAGTCATGACTTTGAGGCGGCTCATTGATTTGCAGGTGCAGAGACTTCTAGCTGCACTTTTTCGGCGTAAGTATCGGGGTACGCGGGATCAAAAAACTCATGCGCCCAAAATAGGGTCATCAGTTCGCCGTCGCCTACGTTTGTGATTTCATGCGTATGCAGGGTCGGCATATCGACATACGCAGGATTCGCGCCATCCATTACAAATACGCTCACCTTGTCGTCAAATAGCCGACGAATGCGAATCTCGGCCTTCCCCCCTACTACAACAAAGCGCTCCACCTTGGAAAAGTGAAAGTGATTGCCACGAGTAACCCCCGGCGCCGTTGTGGAGAAAAAAGTTTGTCCAGCGCGGCGTGAGCGCACCGCCTCAAAAAGTGAGCCGCGTGAATCAGTGTTCAGCTGGAGAGGGACTGGATAGCTTTTCGGAAAAGCCGCGCCGCGTAAACAGTTAAATAAAGCTAGCTCAAATGGACTAGAAAGCTCCGGCAATTCATTCGCCTCAAAATACTGCTCATGCTGGCGCGTAAGCAGTTCTGCCAGATCTCCAACGGTCGCCTCCTGCCCAAAGAAGCGCCAGCGGCCCTCCGCCTGCGCTACACCCTGAAGCTCTGCCTCAGGGCGTAGCTGAAGCAAAGCAAGGATTGCATCGCTCACGCTCCCTGCATGACACAGCTCCAACTTGCTCTCCTGCGAGTCGATACTGAGCGCCTTACCAGTAGCTAACTGATGACAAAAGGTGTGAACTACCGAGTTGTAAAAAGGGCGGCCGCTCTCGCCAAATACGTGCGGGAGCACGACTTCGTGGAAAGCCCCCCCTGAAGCCAGGGACCACGCTGCTAGCGTTTCAGCGGCCACGCGCTTTGATCGTCCATAAGGCGTATCCCGCTCACGGTGTGTTGACGAAGAAAACACCACTGTTGCGACTGAGCCCACTCGCTGCAGTGACCGCACAAGAGCTTCGGCAATCGAGCAGTTCCCACTCTCAACTTCTTCATCAGAACCGCGGTTAACCCCAGCAAGATGAACCACGGCACCTGCGCGCGAGACAAGTGCATCAAGCGCTGCCTCGTCGGCAAACTCATCACGCCCGGCGCAAAGAACTTCGACTCCTCTTAACACATGCAGTCGGGCCCGTAAATGAAACCCGAGCATGCCGTACGCGCCTGTAATAAGCACGCAACGGGAAGATGTCACCGCGCCCTCCAGGCTGCAAGCTCATGCTGGATCTCGGGCAAAGTCAGAAGCATTTCTTTGGTCTCCTCAAGATCCAAGCGCTCTGTGTTGTCCGAAGTGTAATCCTCAGCTACTCCTGGATCATCCCCTTCACTGACATACTTGTTGTAGTTCAGATCGCGGCCATCCATCGACACGCGCAAGAATCCCCCCATATCTTCTGACCGGCGCAGCTCCTCGGCGCTTGCGAGCGCCTCGTACATCTTTTCTCCGTGGCGGACCCCTATGACTTCGATCGGCAGGTCGACTTCGAAAATTTGGCACATCGCTTCGGCTAAGTCCTGCACTGTGCATGCAGGCGCCTTACGCACAAAGAGGTCGCCCTGTCGCGCGTTCTTCCAAGCAAACTCGACTAACCTCACAGCTTCACGCAGTGGGAGCAAGAAGCGAGTCATGCGTGGGTCCGTCACTGTCAGCGGCTCACCCCCCTTGATCTGCCGCATGAATAAAGGAATTACCGACCCTCGTGAGTACATCACATTGCCATAACGCACCGAAGAGATAATCGTGTCCTGCTTTCCAAGTGCGCGGCTCTTAGCCTGTGCGACCTTCTCCATCAACGCCTTGGACATGCCCATGGCGTTAACTGGGAATACCGCTTTATCTGTACTTAAGCAGACCACAGACTTCACGTCATGCAAGGCCGCTGAATCGACGACGTTAGCTGACCCGATAATATTGGTCAGCACGGCCTGCATCGGAAAGAACTCGCAGCTCGGCACTTGCTTTAGCGCCGCAGCGTGAAAGACCATATCGACCCCCGCCATCGCGTCATCGACACTCGGGCGGCTGCGCACATCACCGAGGTAGAACTTTAGGCGTTCATCTTGGAAGTCGGCTCGCATCGCATCTTGCTTCCATTCGTCGCGGCTGAAAATGCGGATCTCGCGGCACCCCTGCTCAAGAAGATGGGTCGCCATCGTCTTGCCGAAGGACCCGGTGCCCCCCGAGATCAGGATCGTGGAATCTGGGATCGACGGAAGCACAGCGATAAGGATTGCGAACAGCGCGGGCAGTGCTGGGAAAGCGCGCCGGAGGAGAATATCATCGCCCCCAGGGAGAATGCCTTGAGACACGGGATCTGGCATCGCGCGGCCGCTCCCTTGCTACTCGGCTTTGGCATCCTCGCCACTCTGGGTCGCGAGGTATTGCTCGGCGCGACATACGGCACACAACGCGAACTCGAGCTGTTCCGCGTCGCCTTCGGCTTGCCCAACATGATGGGGCAAACGCTCGCTCCCGCCTTCGTGGGAATCGCCCTCCCTTGGCTGGCTATCGCGGCGCGACGCGGCCCTGAAGAGCTACGCGAAACACAACGACAGATCACTCGATTCGGCCTCGCCTTTGCGTTTGTCGGCAGCGCACTGATTGCCTCCCTCGCCC
Source organism: Planctomycetota bacterium (assembly GCA_022447335.1). Lineage (GTDB taxonomy): Bacteria > Planctomycetota > UBA1135 > UBA1135 > UBA1135. The sequence goes on from JAKVCF010000041.1 coordinate 15,635, forward strand.
CATGGCTCAGCGCTTGGATGGCCCCCGGATTCAACGATGAAGAGTTGGCGCACACAACCGGGCAACTGCGCTGGCTGAGCCTACTTTACTTTGGGATGGCTCTCAGCTTTCCCCTGCGTACTCGATTGAATCGAGTCGGCGTATTTTGGCCGGGCGCCTCTACAAGCCTCATCATCAGCCTCGGCCTCGTGACTGTTTGCGCTACCGGCTGGGGGCTAGCTGATGGCACACGAGGCCTGATCGCCGCTTGCGTAGTTTCCGCCTGCATGATCTGGTCACTCCACGCGGGCTATATCAAGGGCGCCGAATCACGTTACGTAAGTAATCGCCGGAAAGGACGGCCGGCCGAACTGGAAAAGGCGCTCACACTCCCTACCCATCAAGCACTGCTGCTCGGAGTTTTGGGAGCGAGCCTCTATCAAATGACTCAGGCAATTCCACGCTTCCTCGACCGTGGCTTTGCCTCGGGGCGCGAAGGAGAGTTGGCCGCACTCGAGTACAGCTTCAACGTGCTAACCGCGCCCGGCATCCTATTTGGCACTAGCCTCGTGATGCTCGCTTTCCCAACCTTTGTGCGCTTTGCCGCAGATGGCCGCCCTCGCAAGGG
>JAKVCF010000042.1 GCA_022447335.1 Planctomycetota bacterium
AGATTCTGCAGGCCAAGTGAATACTCTCCCTCGGGCCGAAGCCATAGGGCTGACCCTCGATCCAGCAACTTACCTGGCTCCGATGGAAGGGGTGACGGATCGCTCTTTCCGCAGCCTCGTGCTTGAGCAGAATCCCGGCGCGGTCGGCGCTGCGTGCACCGAGTTTCTGCGCGTCGCCCAACATCCCATTGCCGCCGAGCGAATCGCTCTGGAATTGGGTGACCCGGTGCCAGGAGTAGCCGTCGGGGTACAGCTGATGGGGAACGACCCGGCCATAGTCGCTGAAACCGCGCGTCGTGCGGTGGCGGTCGGCGCGGCCTTTGTCGATTTAAACTTTGGCTGCCCGGCGCCAAAAGTTTTTCGGCACTGCGCGGGATCAGCCCTGCTCGACGAGCCCGAATTACTTAGCGCTCTAGTGCGCACGACTGTTGATGCGGCTGGAGTCCCCGTGACTGCCAAAATCCGCGCGGGGATCGACAACGACAAGGGAGTCGAAGAAATCGCACGCCGCATCGAACAAGCTGGTGCGGCGCTACTGACCGTACACGGTCGACTGCGAGTCGAAAAGTACACCCAGCTAGCAGATTGGTCGCGCATCCGCCGCGCAGTTGATGCCGTGTCGATTCCCGTCGTTGGAAATGGCTCCGCAGAATCACCTGTGGACATTAACCGTATGATGGCTGAGACTGGCTGTGCCGGAGTTATGGTCGGCCGCGCTGCGATTGGCAATCCGTGGATCTTCGGCGCATGGCGGGCACAGCGCCTCGGCCTACCGGCGCCCGATCCAGCCGACGCCATCGCCTGGCTGCACGAGTATGAAGCGCGCATGCTCATCGGGGGCGCACAACCACGCCAAGCACTCGGAAGATTGAAACAAGCCGCCAAAGCCATGGCCGCCGCAAGCACCCTGCAAATACCCGATCGGACTGCATTGCTGCGCAGCCAAGATTCCGTTAGCTACTTCGCCCAGCTTGAGCCGAGCGCCCCCGTCTCAAGCGGCAGTAACACTAGTTGACAGCCGTCGGATTACCTGCATGATCCCAAATGGGCAGCGCTTCATCACATCTCCCGCCGCAATGCCCCTCATTACAGCAGTAGCCATCTGGGGTTCCGCAAGCTGCCCCGCAGCAGAAACCGAGGTCGTAAACCTCTCCAGAGGCTGCCGTGACGGTTTTACTGCGAGGTTCGGGCACATCTTTTGAGCCACAAGCCACAAGTGAAATCACAAAGATTGCCGAAAGGAAGATCGAGCGCATCAAATCTGGTCCTACACCTAGTACCAAGCATTTTTTGGAGCGATCCTGGACCTCTCCACCACAACATTTTAGCATTGTCATTATGAGCACCGCTGCGCGTTTCGGATTGGCTGCAACGCCATGCCCTCGCCAGAAGCAGAGCCTCCGTGATTCGTTTTCGCAAAACGAAAATGGAGCTGATCCTGCTTTCGCCTTGGGTCAAGTTCGTGGACCCCAACCGGGAGTCTTTGATGGGACCTGGGCTTTCAATTCCACGCAAGAATCCGCCAGTGCGGTGATCAGCGATGGCCAGTCTGCCTTCGACGCCGCCGTCGCCTTACAAGAGGCCGTTTGGCCACTTCGCTTGCGCTTTTCATTGGTCTCCGCCCCTCCTGGAGGCGCTGCCGGCCAGGATAACGCTATTCGTGACAAATCCTTACGTGCGCTAAACAAAGCGAATAAGCGCGAACGATTTCACTTTGAGTTGTCTGGTAAAGCTGATGCCGAGCTGACTCTTGGTGCTGCTATGGGCCGCCTACATCTGACGCTGATGGACGAATGGACCGAATCCCGCTGCAGAGCAGTGCGTGCCTACCGACGCCTTGGCAAGCAGTCCGAAGTCGCCAAGGAACTCCAAGTCAGCCAGCAAGCCGTAAGCCAGATGCTGCTCGGAGCTCGCTTCCGCGACCTTCAGGCCGCTGAGGGGGCTATGCGTGAGTGGCTCTCCGGCCCGAAGCGCACTTCGCTTTGGCCGCTACGCAATGTCGGCACATCGCCGGTCAACGGATAACGTCAAAACGAGACTAGATCTCATCCGAAGACCGGGCGAGCACCATCAGAGCGAATGATGTCGCCGCGCGGCTGATGTAGTGCTCACGGTCCCGACGGGGTGACCGTGTCCACCACCCTCCTGACGCAAGTTGGTTCGTAACAAGCCATGCTCTCGCCCGAGCGACGGCTCGCGAACTCTCTTGGCTGAGCTCACCGAGAACATAAGCGCAGAAAGCCGTTGCGTAAGCCTCGCTGAAAGCGGACTGGGGCTCTCCTCCATCACGTTTCCAATCTTCGCCTGCGAGGTCACCCATCGACCAGCCTCCATCGGCAGCCTGAGCTTCCAGAACTTCGCGCCTCCATTCCGAGGCCTCCACCTTGGTGAGAAGTTGAGGCCAATAATGGCCTGCCCACAGACGCATAACTTTGCGATGCAAACCATCGGGATCTTCCGCTTGGAGGTAGTGGATCATCTTTTCTGCCGCACGCTCATCTCGAGATCGCACGCCGAACTGTTCGCGCAACTCACCGAGTGCGACGAGAGCGAGCGTAGGCCCAAACTCAAGATCTGACTCAAACGGAGGCCAGTTACAACTAAGCCACTCTTCCCAAGTTCCCGCTTCACTGAGCTGGCCCCATGCGTAGTCCAGCCCCCGCCAAGTTTCCTCACTAACACCATTCCCCGTACGCGCATCACTCAGTGCCAAAAAAGCGCTCGTCGCGACCAAGCCTTCCACGCTGCCATGCTGTCCGTGTGGCTCTACCTTCTTATCAAGGTAGGCTAAGAGGTACTCTTTCGCAAAGTCACGACCCGCCTCTTCTTCCACTGCGTCTGACAGCAAAGGCTGCGCAACCATCCCCCAACCACTAGTGTGACAGCTCACACAACCGCGCACTTGGCGCCAATCTTTCTGTACATCTGCAAGCCATCGTGACCCTGATTCAAGGGCAACAAGCTCAGGCTGACGGATGCTCCCTACCACTTGGCAGGCCACACAAGCCAACACAAGGGCGGAAAGGCGCCAAATCAAGAACTAGCTCTCCGTATCTGATAGCCCCTGGAAATAGGCCGCATAGAGGTAAGAGGTGACATTATTTACGCGTCAGATCTCGCCCAACTTGGTTGGCGGCCGTGAAGTATCCAACCAATCTTTGTGTGGCGAATGAGCAAAGTGTAGCTCAAGAGGCTTAAAGTAAATCCGATGGCGCTCACAGCAAGAAACTTCGGCCACGCGCCCCATTCAAGTGAGTGGAAGGCGCCCTGGAGGGCAAAGACGACCGGCAAGTGGATGAGATACATCCAATACGATGCATCGGACAAGTACCTAACAACACGACTCCCACCACTCATGCATAGCCGAAATAGCCCGAAGAACCCAAAAATCATAAACCAAGGGTAAATCGACTGCATTGCCACAGACAGCGGCCGAAGTGCTTCCTCTCCAAAATCTTTCGCTGCTGTGCGGTCAAAGGTTACATAAAGTCCTATCGGGAGCAATACAAGCAACGCAATCGGGATTGCGGCAACCCAATACTTTGGAACCGAAAACTCCTTTCCTCGCCACTGGTAAGCAATAAAGCCAAAGAGAAAGAAAACTCCGTAGTAGACCAACTCCATGACAGGGGGGAAAAGACTCGTTGAAGTGGCTGGGCCAAACATTGGCTCCCTGCCCCAGTCATGCATCGGAAGCTGAGCTAGCACGGTTAGCCCAGCAACCAAAATCAGACCGATGGGGTTAGCTAAAGCTTGACTCAAAAGCGCCGCGATCGAGGTGCCAAATAGGCGGTCTAAGCTGTGAATCAATATGGACAAACAGGCAAAGGCGGCTGTGAGAATACAAAGAAACCAAAGAAACCAAAGATGGTGGAAGTCCCAGGGATCTTTCTTATGCATAACTTCTTCATCTTCTACGCCTTCTGGTAGCGAGGCACCCAAAAGGCCACGAACCTCAGAACGAGATCTAGCAATCTGGTTCAAATCGACTTTTTGGCCAAGAAACCCTGCAATCCATGCTGTCACTGCCGCCACTTCCTCGGACCACGGCCCTGCCACAGTGCCCGCAGCAGTCTCGCCATCTGAATTCATGAGGTATAAATCCGCCCCGCGATCGAGAAGGAGACGAACGGCTGTTGGTTGACCAAAAAACGACGCCCAAATTAGAGGGGTGGCTTGGTCGTTGTCGCGAATATTCACATCTGCCCCCGAGTCCAAGAGCGCCTCCATCACCTCTATATGCCCATGAAAGCTCGCCCAGTGCAATGGCGCGATTCTCATTGCATCAAGCCCGTTCACAAGTTGAAAAACTGCATCAGAGCCCGTGGGCTCCACCTCTTCGATCATGGCTTCTACGCCCGCAGAATCTCCGCGCTTTGCGAGCGCCCAAATATCGGCGCCCTGAGAACCTGGATTTACTGCTTCCATTGTCCAGCCAATCGAAAAATTCACGAGAGGAATAATCGTGAAGGCTCCTATTAAGAGTGGAAGCGCAATGCGCTTGATCCTCTGAACGACCACGTTAAAAATCCCCCTTGCATGGAGTGACCAGGCAAGAAAGAAGCCGCTTAATAGTAAGAAGAGCTGCATCCGGAATCCATGCACGCCCCAAAAAACCCACCCAATCGACTCTGTTGCTTCTGCGTCTTGCACTATCCATGGGAATGGGAAATATGCCAAGCACGCATGAAGAAAAATCCCCAAGAGCATCGCGAACCCACGAAGCGCGTCGAGGTCATGCCTCCTCTGATTGGCTTTATACAGATCGGCCGCCATGCCCTAACTTGCCATATCCGGGCGATCTTTAAAACAGTAGAATGCGAGATCATTGGACGGAGCGAACCGAGAGCATGCCCACCATCGAATCCACCCCTGAAATGGTCGCGGGCGCCTACGCTCGCATGCGTCAAAACCTGGATATCTTGCGGAAGCGATTGAGCCGACCTTTGACGTTGGCTGAAAAAATCATCCTCGGCCACTTGGACAATGCCGAGGCCTCGGAAATCGACCCCGGGAAAGCTTATCTCCTGCTGCGCCCTGACCGCGTAGCCCTGCAAGACGCCACCGCACAAATGGCACTGCTGCAGTTCATGATGGCAGGCAAGGAAGAAACTGCAGTCCCATCGACTGTCCACTGTGACCACCTAATCCGCGCGCACCAAGGCAGCGAGAACGACCTTGATGTTGCCAACGACGAGAACCGTGAGGTCTACGACTTTCTAGCTTCGGTTTCGCAGCGCTACGGCCTTGGCTTCTGGGAACCAGGCGCGGGCATCATTCACCAGACGGTACTCGAGAACTACGCCTTCCCCGGCGGCTTAATGGTTGGCACCGACTCCCACACCCCGAATGCTGGCGGACTAGGCATGTGCGCCGTAGGCGTGGGTGGCGCCGACGCCGTCGACGTAATGGCTGGATTCCCATGGGAAGTACTGCAGCCAAACGTATTAGGCGTGAAGTTGACGGGCAAGCTCAGCGGCTGGGCCGCGCCGAAAGACATCATCCTGAAGCTGCTTGGCATCCTGACCGTGAAGGGCGGTACCAACCGCATTATCGAGTACTTCGGCGAAGGCACTATGTCGCTGTCGTGCACCGGAAAAGCAACGATCTGCAATATGGGTGCGGAACTAGGCGCGACCTGCTCTGTCTTCCCTTATGACAAACGTATGGGCACTTACCTCCGCGCCACCAGGCGCGCGGAACTCGCCGACCTTGCCGAAAAGAACCACGATCTGGTCACGGCTGACGAAGGCGCGGAGCCTCACTACCAAGAGGTCATCGAGATCAATCTATCTACACTCGAGCCGCACCTCGTCGGCCCGCACACCCCTGACCTCGCCCACCCTATCTCAACGATGGACGATGCTGTCGAAGCCGAGGGCTATGAAGACAAGTTGTCTTACGCACTAATTGGCTCGTGTACCAACTCATCCTACGAAGACATCTGCCGTGCGGTCGATGTAGCTGAACAGGCGAAGGCGCAGGGCGCCAAGCTGAAATCACCACTAATGGTCAGCCCGGGATCTGAACTTATCTTCGAAACTATCAAGCGCGATGGCCAGATGGAGGAACTCGAGAGCGTCGGCGCCACCGTGCTGGCGAACGCACGCGGACCATGTATTGGTCAGTGGCAGCGTGACGACATCGAGATGGGTGATCGCAATACGATTGTCACCTCTTTTAATAGGAACTTCCGTGGTCGCAATGATGCCAATACTGAGACTCTTGGGTTCATCGGCTCCCCTGAACTAGTAATGGCACTTGCGATCGGCGGTCGAATCTCCTTCAACCCCATGGAAGACACCATCGAAAGTCCGCATGGCGAATGGAAGCTCGAAGCACCAAAGCCCGCACCGGAGATCCCAGAAAACGGGTTCGTTTTCGCCGCAGAAGGTTATCGCGGCCCAACGCCGGAAGGCGCCTCAACCGAAGTCGAAGTTAATCCAAAGAGCGAGCGCCTCGAACTACTGACACCTTTTGCGCCACTAGCAAGCGAAGCGTACGAGCAGATGCCGCTACTTTTAAAGACTTCGGGCAAGACCACTACGGACCACATCAGCCCAGCTGGAAAATGGCTGCGATTCCGTGGTCACTTAGACAACATCTCAAACAATATGTTCACCGGTGCAATCAACGCCTGGGGAGGCCCCGCGGGAACAACTCGCAACCCTATGAACGGCGAGCGTGAGCTGCCCATTCCGTCAGTCGCTCGTGAACTTAAATCCGCAGGCAAGCATTGGATCGTAGTCGGCGATGAGAACTACGGAGAAGGCTCAAGCCGTGAGCACGCCGCCATGTGTCCACGTCACCTCGGCGCTGGCGCAGTGATCGTGCGTAGCTTCGCTCGCATCCACGAGACCAACCTGAAGAAGCAAGGCGTGCTCGCTTTCACTTTCGCCGACTCGTCCGATTACGAAAAAGTGCGCGAGGACGACACCATTACTCTTGAGGGCCTTGATCGGATAGCCCCGGGCAGTGAAGTATTCGCCTTAGCTAACCACAGTGATGGCACCAACGACCGCTTCCTGGTCCACCATACGCTTAATGAAGAGCAAATCAGTTGGTGGAAAGCTGGCTCAGCACTTAACTCGCTGCGCAACGAAGCGACAACTTAGGCGTCACGAGGTGGCCCACTTCTCAAGCAACTCGCTTTCAGTGGGAATGAAAAGGTCGCTCAAACATCCTCGTTAGGACCGAACTGCACTAGCGCTGAGCCGCTATTTTCCCTTCTCGACCGGCTGGCCGATCGAAGCGCGCCAAGAGCGATGACGATCTGTCAGCATGTCGACGAGGTCAGGACGATGACTAGCAAGGTTATTAGCCTCGCTGGGATCTTCACCTAGGTGGTAGAGATGAGTGCCAAGGCGTACATCAACCTGCTCAAAGTTCGCTGACCTGCCCGCGCGGGTTTCGTTGGTCGTAACAAGCAGCTTCCACTCGCCCATGCGTACTGACCATTGCCATCCGGTATCCCAGTGCAGAGTGCGATTGGGATCAGATTTACGCTCGCCTTTAAGTTCATCAACTTGCGATCGCCCATCAAAAGCGCCGCTCTCGACGGCAATATCAGACAACTCACAAATAGTCGGGGCGAGATCAAGAGAACTGAATACGCCTTCGTGCACATATCCTTCTGGGAATACCCCGGGCATCTTGACGAAGGTTCGAACTCGCGTACCACCCTCCATCAGGTGATACTTACTACCAGCAAGCGGTCCATTGTCGGCCCAGTCTGGAACGCAGCCACCATTATCAACGGTGTATATGACCAAAGTATTATCGGTCATCCCGATCCTCTCTATGTGATCGATCAAGCGGCCGGTTTCTCGATCAAGCACTTCAAGTTGCGCTAAATAGTAGGCCCGACCTTCTGGCCAATCACGTCGATGAACACCTTTGTACCACTCGAGGTACTCGATCTCATCTGCGTCCCAATCCGGAAATCGCTCAAGTCCGCGCGCCTTAATCTCTTCTTCGGGTAGCTGCCAAGCAAAATTGTGCACTGCATTGTGATTGAGAAAAACAAACCACGGACGATCGTGATGGCTGTCGATGAAATCGATTGTCTGCTGCGTCCAATCGACCGTAGTAAACCCCTCCCACTCAATCTGCTGATCGTCATCCCACATCGGATCAACCTTCATCTGCCCAGCTGCCTCGCCGTAACGCTCCTGCGCCTCGCGCGAGTGATAGAGGTAATGCACGCGCCCGCCACATGTGGTCCCGAAAAATCGGTCGAACCCCTGATTCAGCGGAAACCCTGGCTTATTGGGCCCATTATCCGGGCCACCCGTATGCACTTTGCCAAAGTATCCGGTAGCGTATCCGGCCACTTTTAAGCGCTCAGCCAAAGTAGTTGCTTCGGCTGGCAACCCACGCCCGCCGCCGTAGTAATAGTTATTCCAACGCTGCTGATAGCGGCCGGTGATCAGTCCAACGCGCGAGGGATTGCAAATTGGCGACGACGCATAAGCTTGTGGCAGAGTGACCCCCTCCGCAGCCAGGCGATCGAGGCTTGGCGTTGCAACGTCGTCTTTCAGTCCAAGGTAGGAAAAGTCCGCCCAACCCTGGTCATCCGACAAGATCAGCAACACATTGGGCTTGCGTTTGCGAGCAATATAGGCCAGCAGCTCCCTCACGAGTTGCTTGTGCGCGCTTGCCCAGCTTCGCTTCTCACTTATCGCCTCAGCCGCCAGTGCCGGCAAGCGGTACGCCAACAGATCAGCCGTCTGCCCCATCGCAGCATAGCCATCCTTGCGCTCCATATATGTCGGACCCTCAAGCCTGTAATACGTGCGCATTACGAAGTCTCCGAGAGCAAACTTCCATGCTTGTGGGATCGCGCGCGCGAGCAGTTTCTGACGTGCGTTGGCCTCAACACCCACTCTCAACGGAAGGATCTCCTCCGCTAGCGTATGCGTGATCGGATCTAGGCCAAATCCAATCGCTTTAGTTTCGGTCGCATGGATCGCTCCGCAGATTACGGCCTCTCCCAAGGAAGAAAAGGGGCGAAGATCCCCTTCCTCATTCGCCAGCGAAATGACGTACTTGGTATCGCCGGCGCGCAGCGTGGGCCCAACCATCGGGGGCATCGTGGTCACAAGCACGATATCAATCTCATTCTTCAATCCCTTGATGCCCAGTCCTGAACAGATCAGGCCAAATGCTTTAGCCCAGTTCGGCTCCACCCAATTAGCCAACCTTTCTCCGAAACGCTCCAAGCGCGCCTGTCGAGGAAGCCAATAAACTGACCGAAAGCTTGCCTCGGTCTCAGCTAGGGCATACGCCGCCAATTCGACAATAGCCAAAGCTTGCAGGAATGGGCCAACCCGACCTCTCTCTTTCCACTCTGTCACTATGCCGGCGAGCGTCTCCGCAGCGTTTCCCATTGAAGCGCTCTGCGCCATGACGGCGTCGGCCAATCCCATCGCGCGGCGGGATACATCAGGCTCTAGATCTTCCAACAAGGCCACCGCTTTAAGCATGCCATCCAAGGCCAACGAAGGCGCTTGGCCAGCCACTACAGTACGTGTCAGCATCCAATACTCGAGAGTGGCATGAGTCGCGAAGCTTAGCTTCGAAACCTCGGGCCCCGGGGCCTGCAGCCCAAAGCTGAAAGAAAGGACGAGCGCGGCGAACACCTCTGGATTCTACGCGCCGACCTGCTCGATTCGGAAGGGCTGCGCTACGATCTGCGGTCATGTTTGCGCGCCCTACAACCGTGTTCCTTTCCGTGGCCACCTTGCTGGCAGGCTGCGCTCAGCCAGGCATCACAACTGGGGATATCACGTATCCACTGACCGCAACCGTAGACCAAGTCGACACTTTCTACGGCACCAAGGTCGCTGACCCGTATCGCTGGCTGGAAGACCTTGATGGCCCTGCTACTCGTGAGTGGATCGAGGCTCAAAACGACCTCACCTACTCCTACTTGGACGAAATCCCCTTCCGCGGCGCGATCCGCGATCGCCTTGAAAATTTATGGAACTACCAGAAGTTCGGAGTGCCTCAGGAAGAAGGCGGCCTCTACTTCTATTCCTCTAACGATGGCCTGCAAAACCAGTCAGCACTCTACGTACAGGAAGGACTTGAAGGCACAGCGCGCGTGCTGATCGATCCAAATGGATTTTCAGACGATGGCACAGTTTCAATGGCGGGATGGTCTCCAAGCCCAGACGGAAAATATTTAGCCTACGCTGTTTCAAAAGGTGGCTCGGACTGGCGCGAATGGAAAGTGCGAGACGTCGATTCCGGCGAGGACATGGGCGATCACCTTGAGTGGACTAAGTTCACTGGCGCAACCTGGCATCCGGATGGATCGGGCTTCTACTACACCGGCTATCCAACCCCGGAAGACGACGCTCTCGGCGACATCAACGAAAATGCAACTGTCTATTTCCACAAGTTAGGCACTCCGCAGTCGGAAGACGTCGTGATCTTCAAGCGCGCCGATCAGCCGCGCTGGGGCTTTGGCGCAAGCGTGACCGAAGATGGTCGCTGGCTCCTAATCTATGGCTCTGAAGGCACTGCGCGCAAAAACCGCCTGTGGGCGAAAAGCCTGCAGGGAACCGGTGAGTTCCTGCCGATCTACACCGACTTTGACGCGCAATACACCGTAATCGGCAACGAAGAAGACACCCTCTACCTGCGCACTACTCGCGATGCCCCGCGCGCGATGGTTATTGCAGCGAAGGTAGGCGCAGACGGGAGCCTCACTGAGAAGGTTGTACTACCACAAGCCGACGATGTCCTGTCAAGCGTCGGCGTGCTCGGTGGCCGACTGATCGCCACCTACCTCCACAACGCGCAGAGCCAGATCAAAGTCTACAATCTCGACGGCGACCACCAATACGACCTCGAACTACCCACCATCGGCAGCGCGGGAGGCTTCAGTGGCAAGGAAGATGAGAACGGTGGGTTCTTTCGCTTTTCAAGCTTCACTTACCCACCGACCATCTTCCGCATTGATTACTCGACAGGTGAGACCTCTGTCTTCCGTCAGCCAAAAGTGGACTTCAACCCGGAAGCCTTTGCGGTCGAGCAGATTTGGTACCCAAGCAAGGACGGCACACAGGTGCCAATGTTCCTGGTGCGGCAAGCCGACGCCGAACCAGACTTCACGAATCCAGCCCTGCTCTATGGCTACGGAGGTTTCAATATCTCAATAACCCCAAGCTTTAGTCCAGGCAATCTGCAGTGGGTCGAAATGGGCGGCATTTACGTGGTTGCCAACCTGCGCGGTGGTGGCGAGTTTGGCGCCGAATGGCACCAAGCCGGCACAATCCATAACAAGCAGAATGTCTTCGATGACTTCATTGGTGCGGCCGAGTATTTAACCAATGAAGGCTGGACTCGCAACGACCTACTAACGATCAGAGGTGGCTCAAACGGGGGATTACTAGTCGGCGCCTGCATGACGCAGCGCCCCGACCTATTTGCAGTCGCTCTGCCAGCAGTGGGCGTTCTCGACATGCTTCGCTACCATCTCTTCACCATTGGCTGGGCCTGGGCTAGTGACTATGGAACCGTCGATGATGAGGCGCAGTTTCGCACTCTCGTCGAGTACTCACCTGTGCACAATCTACAACTAGGTCGCCACTACCCGGCAACGATGATCACAACTGGCGACCACGATGACCGTGTTGTGCCTTCGCACTCCTACAAGTTCGCCTCAGCACTGCAACGCGCACAGGGCGGCGACGCGCCAGCGCTGATCCGCATCGAAACGCGTGGCGGCCACGGGGGCGGAAAGCCAACCAGCATGATCATTGACAACCTAGCGGACCAGTGGGCCTTCTCTTGGTTCGAAATGAATCGCAAGCCACAGCTGTAGCTCCACATATCACAGGATGCAATGGAGTGGCTGCACTACCTTCCGATCGCCACTACCGCGCTTGCCGCACTCTTTCTGCGTGAGCTATACATTCGCTGGCGCAAGCGCGGCAGCGCACACTTGGCCTGGTGGGCCTTCGGAGTATTTACCTATGGAGTAGGCACGGCCCTCGAGAGCACAATCACGCTATTCGGGAACTCAGCCGCTCTCACCCAGTCCTGGTACATCGCCGGAGCAGTTTGGGGAGGCTACCCACTCGCACAGGGCTCCGTCTGGCTACTACTCGATCGGCACAAGGCGCGCATACTCACATGGATAACGCTCGCCTATGCGCTGACACTGTCTGCACTTGTACTATCCTCTCCGCTACTACCTGAATTGGTAGATCCTCGACGGCCGAGTGGTGACGTGATCGCATGGCAGTGGGTACGCCTATGGTCCCCCCTACTTAATGGTTACGCTGCAGCCTTCCTCATCGGTGGAGCAGCGGTGAGCGCCGTACGCTACTTCAAGTTGCGCGCTCCCGGCATGCGCGAGCGCGCCAGTGGCAACACCGCCATTGCAATCGGGGCCCTACTGCCTGGCATTGGTGGCGGAATGGCAAAGGCCGGCATTGTCGAAGCGCTCTACGTCGGTGAGCTAATCGGGCTAGCTCTAATCTGGGCAGGCTACCGCTGGTGCATAAGCACAGATCCCACCGAAGGCAAGGGCCCTTAGCTCCACAAGCCCAGCACTACCGCAAACACCGCGAAGCTTCCGATATGGTACCCCGCATCAATCAGCCATAACTTAAAGCTATTCTGCGCGAACTGGTAAGTGACGCCAAAGCTGACTGCAACAAATCCGACACTCCCCATAAGCGCGGTACGCAGTGCCTGGTAGAGCGAGAAGTTCTCTCCATGCAAATCAATGCATAAATAAGCAAGTGCACATGCCCCAATAATTGAAAAAAGGAAGGCGACCCCAAAAACCTTGCCCGGGTGATCCTGCTGCAACTCATCGTACCCAGACTCTCTTATCCAGACTTTGCCGAATAACGCGTGAGAGTACCAGAGACCTCCCCAGAGAAAAGATAGGGCGGCCGCAAGAGCAATCGCTGGGATGAGATCAACCATGGTTTATCGAGCTAAGAAAATATTATGCCTGATTTACTACCGAATACTAAAGGTGATAGAAAAAACCTTCCCCCCTCGCCCCGCACTTCACTTTTTAACCCTCCGTGCGTCTCGCCAATCCTGAGGCATGAGCTCGCCGCCGGTCGTATCTCCGTAATGTGCCCGAAGCGCGCCAAGACGTTCGGCGAGATTGAAGGCAACCTCTCGATACACAGGGTCTGCATAGACGTTGCTTACCTCGTCAGGGTCCTCTTGCAGATCAAATAGTTCCCATTCACCGAATTGGTAGTAATGAATGAGCTTGTAACGCTCTGTTCGAATCCCGTAGTGCCGAGCAACTTGGTGCACAGCTGGATAGCCGTAGTAGTGATAATAGATTTCTTCGCGCCAACCAACTTTCGGATCGCCCATCAAGAGCGGCGCAAGCGAGCGGCCTTGCATGTCGACGGGAATGTCAACGCCCGCTAGATCGAGAAAAGTTGGCGCGTAATCGAGATTTTGAACGAGGTCGCCATTAGTAATGCCCAGACCGACCTTCCCTGGCCACCTAACAACAAGCGGCATCGCTAAAGACTCTTCATACATCCATCGCTTGTCGTACCAGCCGTGATCGCCCAAATAAAACCCTTGGTCACTCGAATAGATCACAATGGTGTTATCGCTTATCCCGGCCTCGTCGAGATAATCGACTAGCCGCCCAACGCTATCGTCGACAGCGCGCGAAGTGCGCAAATAGTTCTTCATATAGCGCTGATATTTCCAGCGCACAAGATTTTTACCCTCAAGAGGGCTCTCATAGAACGCCGCGTTCTCATCAGCATAAGCCGCATCCCAGGCCATTCGCTGCGACTTAGTCATGCGATTCATGTTGTTAAAGCCAGACTTATCTGTGCCACGCTCCTTTTTCGGGTCAAAGTCTGGCGGTGGATTCAAAAAAAGATCAAAGACAAGGGCCATGTGCCTGTCGATCTCCATCTCCTGCCACGAGGCCGGGCTCGCGTTATCTGCATAATCATCAAATAGTGTCGCAGGCTCAGGCAAAGTGATGCCATCCAACCAATCAAGATGACGCAGTGGCGGCATCCAGTTGCGGTGTGGGCCCTTGTGCTGCGCCATCAACAAAAAAGGCTTGCTCTGGTCGCGACGATTTTCAATCCAGTCAATCGCGAGGTCGGTCACGATATCAGTGCAATAGCCTTCAATCATTCGACGGCCATTGGCATTGATCAGCTCCGGGTTGTAATAGTCTCCCTGGCCAGGAAGAACATCCCAGTAGTCGAACCCCTGTGGATCGCTTTGTAAATGCCACTTCCCAACCAGAGCGGTCTGATAACCAGCCGCGCGCAGAAGCTTAGGAAAAGTTTGCTGGTCGCCATCGAAACGATCGCCATTCGCCATGAACCCGTTGTAATGACTATGTTTGCCTGTCAAAATCACTGCACGGCTCGGCCCACAAATAGAATTAGTGCAAAAGCTAGCCTTAAAGGTCATACCCTGATTCGCCAGTTGATCTATGTTTGGCGTCGGATTGATCGCGGAATAGCGAGTTCCATACGCGCCAATCGCATGCGGCGCGTGGTCGTCAGAAAATATGAATAGAAAGTTTGGGCGCCTATCTTCTTGGGCCAAGGATGGTGCGCCCAACGTGGCCACCAGCAAGAGGCTCGCAATGATCTGGCTAGCTCGCATGATTAATCGATTCTAAAGATCCTGCAAACTTGAAATAGCCGCATCTCGAATGACGCCCGCCTTGATCTGAATTTGCAGAATATCCGTAATACCGGAGAATAACTTCGCTGCCGGCATAGGCCACCTCGATGCTAGCGCGGCTAGAATCCGGCATTATGGCGAATATCCTGGTGCTTGGGGCCGGCATGGTCGGCAGTGAAATGGTCCGCGATGTCGCGCAGCGTCACAAGGTGCTGGCGACGGACTTTAGCGCGGCCGCACTCGAGCCATTGGCTTCTGTGGCAAACGTCACGACTGAGCCGCTCGACTGTACAGTTAGCGCAGCAGTAAAGGCCGCTGCAAACCAAGTCGACGCCATCATCTGTGCGGTGCCCGGCGCCCTTGGTTTTAAGACTCTCAAGGCACTGATCGAAACAGGCGCCAAGGTTGCCGATATCAGCTTCTTCCCGGAGGACGCGCTTGAGCTTGACGCCCTGGCGAAACAAACTGGCGCGGTAGCCGTGACTGATATCGGCGTCGCGCCCGGGCTTCACAACCTGATACTGGGCTACCACGACGCGCATATGGAGGTGCATCGATTTGAATGCGTGGTCGGCGGCCTTCCCGTCGCACGCGCCTTCCCCTATGAATACAAAGCCCCCTTCTCGCCCTCAGACGTGGTCGAGGAATACCTCCGCCCTGCACGATTCGTGGAAAACGGTCGAGAAGTCGTCAAGCCCGCGCTATCACAGCCCGAATACATCGACTTCCCAGGTATCGGCACTCTAGAGTCTTTTAATACCGATGGGCTGCGCTCAATGATTCAAACCATGTCGCACATCCCCAACATGGTCGAGCGCACACTGCGCTACCCAGGGCACCGCAAACTGATGTTAGCCATGCGTGAAAGTGGCTTCTTCTCAGACGACCTCATTGAAGTGAATGGCGCGCAGATCACTCCGCGCGCGTTCACATCCAAGATCCTATTCGATCAATGGAAGTTACATCCTGGCGAGCCGGAACTAACCGTGATGCGCGTAGTCATTGAGGGTATCGAAGACGGCCATCCGGCGCGCCACACTTACCTTCTAGATGACCGCGGCAGACCTGAAACGCAGACCTCGTCAATGGCGCGCACCACCGGGTACACATGCACAGCCATGCTTGAATGTATCCTCGACGGGACTTGGGCCAAGCCTGGCGTAACTCCACCAGAACTTGTCGGCCGAGCCGATGGCCTTTGGGAGCGAATCCGCAATTTCCTCGCTGAGAGGGAGGTCACCCTAAGCCACTCCCTTGACTAGCCGCCCAAAGTAGCTCATCGCATGAGTAAAAAAATTCGCCCTCCGT
>JAKVCF010000043.1 GCA_022447335.1 Planctomycetota bacterium
GCGCGGGCGCATGATGCGCGGCCACAAATAGTCACATCGATCCATGTGACCAGGTGTGACTCGACCATTTGCGCGAACGATCTCCTGCATAGCCGGACGATCTTCGTTGGTCAGCTCACGGATCTGCAGTGCGGTGTGGACTGCCGGGAGATAGCTGGTTTCCAGAGTGGCCGCGCAGTGAAATCCTGCGATCTCATAGCCGACACTGCGATAGAGCTTGGTGGTCGAGGCATAGAGAACCGACAAGGCTTCGTCGCCAGCTTCGATCTCGCGCAGGATCTCTCCTATCAGCAGTCCACCCACGCCATTGCGTCGATGGGTCGGGCGTACTGCGACGCCGGAAATCCCGCGCGTGCGCACCGAATTTCCGCCGAAGAACTGTGCCATTGGCATGAGTATGCCAGTGGCTGCGTACTCGCCATTCGCTTCGAGCACACGCACCTTCTCTGCGCCGGCGCGATCGATCCAGCGATCGGCTTCTTTTAGTTCGATGGCAAAGGTGTCTGCCAATACTTGGCGATGCAGATCGGCGTGATGGTTGGCATCATAGCTACGTAATTCCCAGCCAATCCGTGCAGTTTGGGCATGCAGTGGGGAGGGCATATGGGTCGGCCCTAAGCGATTGTGGCACCTTCGATTGCACTTCGCAGGTCGGCTGTAGCAGTTGTCATATCCGGTGCACGGAAGAGGAAGGTTCCCGCTACGAAGGCGTTCGTGCCTGCGTCGGCACAGGCCAATGCGGTCTCGGCGGTGATTCCGCCGTCCATTTCGATATCGCCGTCGTAGCCCCAAGAACGGATCAAGCGTACTTTATCGAGCACTTCTGGCATGAAGCTCTGCCCACCGAAGCCTGCGTGTACTGACATGACAAGCACCAGATCGATTTGATCTAGATAAGGGCGCAGTGGCTCCACCCCGCAGGGTGGATTTACCGCAACCCCAATTTGGCAGCCGGTTTGCTTGAAGGTCACCAGCGTTTCTTCGAAGTCAGCTTCGGCGGCTTCGTAATGGAAACTAAGTACATCGGCGCCCGCATCGGCGTACTGCTGCGCCCATTTCGCCGGATCCTCGATCATGAGGTGCACATCGAGTGGGATTCTTGCGGCTTCCTTGATCGATTTCACTACAGGCGGGCCGATCGTCAGATTTGGGACAAAGTGACCGTCCATCACGTCAACGTGATGCCAATCCGCACCAGCTGCTTCGGCACGTGCGAGTTCTTCGCCGAGGCGCGCGAAGTCGGACGCAAGTAGGGAAGGGGCAATGCGGAGAGGTCGGCTCACAACTCAGAGTCTACCTTTCGCTTGGATAGAATCCGGGCATGCTCACTGCTTCCCTGCCACCTGTCCTACATCGTTTTATAGGCTGGGTCGAAGAGAACCCCGCGATGGGGGCAGTTGCCGTTCTGACCCTGACCGTGGCCCTGCTCTGGTTGGTTCGGAAGAGCATTAAGTTTTTCATGGTGGTGTGCTTGCTGCTCGTCGCCGTGATTTTGGGCTCGTACTTTTATTACGGGCCAGAGAAGACAAATGAGACCATCCGTGACAATGCGCGCGAGGTTATAGACAAGTCAAAATCATTGTTAAGCGAGCCTACTAGTGAAGGCTTGCCTGAGAGCGGCGGCCAATAACTTGCTATCGATGTCAGTAAGGGGTGTTTAAGCCAGGGCGTCCGTATTCGCCGGTGATGCTTCCGGATCTGGGCGATTCATCTTCACCCGGTTGATCTTGAACGGGCCGATTCGCCAGTGAGTTACGACGCCGATTGGGTCAAAGCCATAGCGGTCGTGATAGCGGCGCGCGGACTTGTCCTGGCGTCGGACCGTGACGACGGTCGCTTCGAAGCCTTCGGCTCGACGCTGATCAAATACCCAGTTCTGGCCAAGGATCGCGATTAGGCGACCCCGATAGTCCGGGTGCACCCAACCATCGAACTGGAAGACTTCATTCGGCTCGATCGGAACCTTGAATCCAAAGAGGCGATCCCGGAAAGGTTTCCGGGAATTCATCATATACCCCCAGCATTCGCCGTCTTCCCGCATGCGTACGACGAAGTCAACATCGGATTCGTCGACCATTTCGTGGAAGTAGGGAACCTTTTCACTTGGGAAGGTCTTTGCGAGCAGTTCCACCATTTCGTGGGTGCACTCATCCATTTTGAACTCCACGTCACCTCCTTCTTCACCGTTCATGGCTGAGAGTCGCCCACGCGGGATCGGCGCGTTCGGCAAGCTGAGAGGTCTACGCAGGATGTCCAGTACGATCTTTCGGAATACATGGCGGCGAAAAAAGCTCGCCAAGTCCCGGATGATCGGGAGAGATCCGAGTTTGCTCATCAGGAGAAGGTTGTTGGGGAGAGGCTAGAGGACGCCCGCGGCCAGCATAGAAAAATCAGCGGTCTAGCTGAAACTGAGTTGGGTGAGCATCACGATAAAACCTATTTCGCGTTGTGCAGGTGGACATCTCGCTGCGGGTACGGAAAGCTCAGACCCTCCTGATCGAAGGTCAGTTTGATTGTCTCAGTGAGGTCGTAGTAGGCCTTCCAATAATCAGCCCGATTAACCCATGGGCGGACCACAAAATTGACGCTGTTATCTCCGAGCTCCGAAACGGCAACTGTCCATGCGGGATCTTTCAGGATGTAGCCCTTCTCGCCTAGGATGCGGTTTAGTACTTGATGCGCCTTCTTAATGTCATCGTCGTATCCGATGCCGATGACAAGGTCGACGCGGCGAGTGGAGTTCGCCGAATAGTTGGTGATGTTGCTATCTGTGACAGCCGAGTTCGGGATCAAAATTTGCTTGTTGTCGCCGGTGCGCATCCTGGTCATGAAGACAGAGATTTCTTCGACGACACCCGCTTCGCCAGCGACCTCAACGAAGTCACCGTTCTTAAAGGGTCGGAACAACAAAATCATTACTCCGGCAGCGAAGTTGCTTAGCGTGCCCGAGAGGGCCATGCCAATCGCGAAGCCTGCGGCAGCCAAGATAGCGGCGAAGGATGTCGTTTCGACTCCGACCATGCCGAGCACGGCAATGAACAGGACTACCTTGAGTAGCATGCCGACAATGCCGCCGAGGAAGTTGGCGAGCATTTCGTCGACGTTGGTCTTGGCAATAGCTTTACGGAGGCCTTTAGTGGCCTTTCCAATCGCCCAAAGGCCTATGACCAGGGTGACCAACGCGCCGAGGACGCCGGGCCCATGCTCAATGGCCTTCTCTTTGATCGTGGCGATGAGGGCGCTCGGATCAGAGAGATCTATCGGGTCGTCACTGGCTTTACCCTCAGCATAGTTGCCGTTTGAGTTGGCCTCTTGGAATAGGAAGCGCATGATTGTGATTCAGTTAAGAGAAGGGAGAAGAAATGGGGGGCGTCGTAGCCTAACTTCAATCCGAGAGGGCGTCGTCTAGCTCAGCAATGCCAGGTAGAACTTTTCCTTCCAGTAGCTCCAAGAACGCGCCTCCACCTGTCGATATGTGGCCGATATGGGCTTGTAGACCGTTCTTCTTTACGGCTGCTACTGAGTCACCGCCTCCGACCACCGAAACGGCATGGCTCTCCGCCAGCGCCTTGGCAACCGCTGAAGTTCCATGGCTAAAAGGCTCCATCTCAAAAACGCCCATCGGACCATTCCAAACTACCGTACGCGCTTCTGCGAGCTTGGCAGCGTATGCGGCCTTTGTCTCCGGACCGATATCAAGGCCCATCCAGCCACTAGGAAGATCGCCAGCGACTACTTGCGTATTTGCGTTTTCAAAAAAGGCGTCTGCTACCACGTGGTCGGTCGGCAGCAACATTTCCACACTTCTTGCAGCGGCTTCCGCCAGCACTTCACGCGCTGTGTCCAAGCGATCTTCCTCGCAGAGACTGCTGCCAATAGCATGGCCCTGAGCCTTCAGAAAAGTATAAGCCATGCCGCCACCAATCATCAGGCAGTCGACTTTTTCCAATAGTGTTTTTAGCGCAAGAATCTTGTCTGACACCTTAGCTCCGCCGATCACTGCAACGAACGGTTGTTCGGGCTGGCTCATAACTTGTTCAAAGGCTCGGATTTCCTTTTCCAGTAGATTGCCAGCTACAGCGGGTTTGCAGCGAGCGGGAACTCCAGCGGTCGATGCGTGGGAGCGGTGACAAGTTCCAAAGGCGTCTTGCACAAAGCAGTCCGCAAGACCAGCTAACTCTTCCGCCAGTGCGTCGTCATTTTCGGTCTCACCAGCATCGAAGCGCAGATTTTCCAGCAGAAGCAGTTCGCCAGACTGCAGTGCGGCTGCGGCCTTCTGTACCTGATTGCCGCGTACGCAGTTCACTGTTTTCACGGGCACATCGGCGCCTAGCAATTCTTGCAGTCGTACGGCTACTGGGGCCATGCGTAGTTCTTCTACCATTTGACCCTTGGGGCGGCCCAAGTGCGAGGCCGCGATGACCGCGGCCCCGCTGGCGAGAAGGTGTTTCAACGTGGTTAGTGCCGCGCGAATGCGTGTGTCGTCACCGACGACCCCATCCTTGAGCGGCACGTTGAAATCCACGCGCACGAAGACTTTCTTTCCCGACGGATCGAGCTCCCGAAGGGTTTTCTTCGCCAAACTCATCGCTTTGTATTTATAGCGCGGCGGCCTTGGCGATCAGGTCGCAGACTCGGTTTGAGTAGCCCCATTCGTTGTCGTACCAAGAAACGACTTTGACCATGTTATTGTCCATGACCATAGTCGATTGCGCATCGAAGACGCTGGAGTGTGGGTTGCCCCGAACGTCGCTCGAGACGAGAGGGTCTTCCGAGTACTCCAGTACGCCCTGCAACTCTGCATCAGCGGCCACCTTGACTGCTGCGTTGACTTCTTCGACCGACACAGTCTTCTCGACCTCGGCGACCAAATCAACTACCGATCCACATGGGACTGGAACTCGCATAGACATGCCGTCCAACTTGCCGTTTAGTTCGGGAAGCACCTTGCCGACTGCGCGGGCGGCGCCGGTCGAGGTGGGGATGATATTTTGAGCAGCAGCGCGTGCACGACGTAGGTCACTATGCGGAAGGTCAAGGATGCGCTGGTCATTGGTGTATGCGTGAATCGTGTTCATTAGACCACGCTTGATGCCAAAGGAGTCGTGTAGCACTTTGGCTAGCGGAGCTAGGCAGTTGGTGGTGCAGCTGGCGTTCGAGATGATTTTGTGATCCGCGGTCAGGGTGTCGCAATTCACACCGAGTACGACCATATTGTCGATCTCATCTTTTGGCGGAACGGTAAGTACGACCTTCTTGGCACCAGCGTCGATATGCATTTGGCATTGCGTGCGGGCGCGGAAGATTCCAGTTGCTTCGACCACGAAGTCCACTCCTAGGTCACCCCAAGGAAGAGCGGCGGGATCGCGCTCGGCAAGAGCGCAGATTTCCTTGCCGTCGACAGTTATGGTGCCGTCGCCTATTCCGACCTTTCCGTTAAAACGGCCGGCTACCGTGTCGTAGCGCAGCAGGTGAGCTAGAGTCTTGGTATCGGTCAGGTCATTGATCGCGACGACCTCGAGGTCCTCTCGTGCGTTTAGGATGCGGAAAACGTTTCGGCCAATACGACCGAAACCATTGATGCCAATGCGGACAGCCATGAGTTCGCTGGTATGAATTCGGGAAAGGCGCCGGAATCTTCGACTGAAGGGGTTGGCGTCCGGAGCCGAAGCGGGGATTCTAAGCGTATGCCACATCGGACGGCAGCCCTCTTCGACGCACTCGGCCCCTGGGATCCCCAGCAGCCGGTGGCGATTGGCTTTTCGGGTGGGGCGGATTCAGTTTTTTTGGCTTTGGCTTGGAAGGCTTACCGCGAGCAGCATCCCGAGTTGGCGGGTATCCCGACCCATCTCTGGGTGGTCGATCACCAGCACCACGAAGATTCGGGCATCACGGCCCAGGCCGCTGCGGCATTGGCGGAAACGCTCGAGGTTGGCGGGGTCGAAGTGCTGCGCGCCCAGGATGGGGCACCGCCTCCACCCGCGGGCTCAAATGAACAGGCGTTGCGCTGGGTGCGCTACGCTTGCTTCGCAGAGGCTGCCGCCGAGCACGGAGTTGAGGTCTTGTTGCTAGGACATCAAGCAGATGACCAAGCCGAAACCTTGCTGCTGCGCATCCTGCGGGGAACCGGGATGTTCGGGTTGGCGGGTATTCCGGCTCGCAGGCTTATGGAGCGTGGCAATTGTCACGCCGTTCAGGGCTCGGCACTGAGTATGGGACACACCGAAGTGCGCCGTCCACTGTTGTCTTTGCGCCGGGCTGAGCTGCGCGAGCGCCTGCGGGAACTCGGCCAGGTGTGGCTTTCGGATCCCAGTAATGCGGATCCGGGTTACGCCGCCCGCAATGGTGTCCGGCTGCGTGCCTTGCCTATGCTGGCTGAGTGGTCGACAGGCGATCCGGTGCAGGCCCTAGTGCGTTTGCAGCGCGAAGCTGATGATTGGAAGCGCGCCGAGGTCGAGGGGGTACGCGAACTCTTACATAGCAGCGAATGGCGCGAGGCTGCTGGCCCACAGCGGCGGCGCGCGATCGAACTGGCCTTGCGTGTCGAAGGTTTCACTACGCATCCGGCTCGCGTTTCCGATCTCGAGGGCGCTCTCCTCCGGCGTGGCTCGGCCAACCTCGACGCTCAGTATCGTCTGACCATTGCCGGAGGGCCGCTTCGCTTGGTGCCTCGGCGCGATGCTACGGCCGAGGATATCGAGTAGAGCATGGCGTCCGTGTAATCATCACGTTAGGGGACAGGCCAGAAGGGGCGGTTCGGGCGGATCTCTATATCGCTCCAGAGAGCAACCGCGCCTTCGTGTACATCTAAGGCGACCGCGCCGTTCAGGCGCTCGGGTGTGTACTCCTCGGGGAAGGCGGCCTTCTCTGAGCCATTGCCGATTATCCAACTCGGTTCATCTCCGCCGATCAGGAAATGAAACCGGAAAGCGTCGCCTTCTGGGAAGGAGAATCCATCGATTTGATTGAGGCTTGTGTACGCGCGTCCACCATCCACATCGACTTCGGTTTCGACCACGCAGACACGGCAAACTGGCGTACCTTCCATAATCTCGAAGATCAGTGCGGCGCGCGGGCGACCGTTACGATCCATGCCAAGGTTCATCGCCGCGCGGCCTTCGGCCTGCACTGATCCGCGGATCTCAAAGGGGGCCTGGAGGTCATTCAGAGATCGACGACTGACGCGCTCCATGCCTGGCCTAGCCTCGCCTTCCGGGTTGTTCATGAAAAGTCCGTCCGGCTCGTACTTTACGACATCGACAGTTATGCCTGGCGCGTTGAAGGTGCGGTCACCATCTTCGCCGCGTTCGAAGGCGCGTTGCCACATGCGCAGGTCCTTCTCGGTCAGCTCTAGCGCAAAGCTCTGGCCCGGTTCAACGCCGATGCCAAAATGTCGAGTTAGGTCCGGGTGGTCCATCCCAAGCACTTCGCAGCCGTGCACCGCGAATAGGGTTGCTGCCATGGGCTCGCCAGCATCGATTGCTGCATCGGCAGCAGAGGCTAGGCTTTTGACGGCTTCGCGAGTGGGCACTATGTAGTGTTCTAGGGCATCCTTGCCACCGTTATCTGCTAGCCATTCTTCGGCTTCGAGTACCTCCGCTTCCTTGTTCGCTGGGAGCATCAGCTCCCAGTGACGCACCATCCAGTAGACAGCGTCCTTGTCACGACCTTCACCTGAGTTAGCAAGTGCCAACAGCCGGTAAGTTTCGGGGTCGTTCGGGCGCTTGCTATCCGCCTGTTCAGCAGTGATGCGCGCGCGTTCCCAGTCTTCAGCAAGCATGTATCCGCGGCTGCGCGCCTGTAGTACGTCGGCGAATTCAGGCCCGGACATCTCTTCTTGATAGAGAGAGGTGCAGAACTTGCGCCAACGCGCTTCGAGAGCTCCCCAGTCTTGGACATCTGGGTCATTAATCTCTTCGATGAAGTACTTCTTCGCGATCTCCATCGGATAGAAGCGGTCGCCATTCGACCCACGTCCAGAGAAGTGCTTTAGGTATTTGTCGTAGGCGTCGCGATAGACCAGGCGACCGGCTTTCTTGACAGCCTTGTAGTCTTCCGGGATGCGGCCATCGTCGGTTACAGCCTGGCCATATACGCGGCGGTCGTTTTCTTCGTAGTTGAGAAGAAAGTAAACGAAAGCCCAGCCGTAGGGATAAAAGCTGCCTTCATAAGAGAGGCTGCCAGTTTGATCCGCACCGGTGTTACGTGGATGAGCGACTAGATCCTCAAGGCTGTGGCGGCTGCCACTATTGTCGATGGCATACCAAGCTCGCAAGCGGTGCACTGCTGGCGCGTTCTTGACGATAGTGCCGTCAGCTTTGATTTCACAGCCTTCGAAGTACGTGGCAGTTCCTTCGTTCAGCCAAGTCGGCACGACGTGGCGGTCCTTAGACAGAAGTGTCATGAATTGATGACTGGCTTCGTGGAACAAGGTTTGCCACAACGAGTCTTGGGTGAATCCTTCCTCGTCATAGGCGCGGTCATACGCGACCACGGTGCGTTGCGCTGGCACCCAATATCCGCCAACGCCACGGCTGGGCATCGCGCGCTGGAGCACTTTTAGTGACATCTTGTCGAAGTCCGAGCGACGTCGCATGGCATGGATAGTCGCCTTGGCTTTCTTTTTGTAGTCGTAAATCTCGCGATAGAACACGTTGATCTCGTCCATCGCCGCAGTGAGCGTTTCCGTGAACTCCCACGATATGTTGCAGTAGATTTCGTAGTTCTTTGTCTCGCGTTCGAAGGGGCTCTCCCAGTCCTCATGTTTTTTGTTCTCGCGTGTGAGCCATTCCGGCGACTTACGACGAATCGAGGCGGCTACGAATGCGCCACCCGAAAGTTGCTGCCCTGCCTTGTCTGCCAACTTCTCATAGTCTTTCTGAAGCTTCTTGTCGCCGGCGTTTAACTCGAGTAGACGGTCCATCAGGTGGCCAGCGAGACGGTACTGTTTTTTCGACCCTGTCTTTTTGGCCGCTTCGCGCACGGCTTCATCCCAGCTAGCCAGAATCTGCTCATCTCGATTCCAGCCTTCCCACTGGTTTTCGAACAGCGCCGCTAGTTCCTCAAGTTCCTTGGTCCGTCCCGTGTACTTGCGTGACCAGTAGAGCCACTTTGCCCAGCGCAATGCGTCGACCGAATCGTCGGCGGCCATTGCGATGCGGTGCATCAATTGGTAGCCGGCATCACTAAAGGGGTAGGACGCTAGCGCTATCAGCCCAGCCTCGCGAGCCTTATCCAGTTCGCCGGCGAGCAGGAGTTGTTCAGCCTTTGAGAAGGCTTCCTTTTCGTCTACGGCAAAGATCAGCTCAGGCAGAGTCGGGGCAGTCGCGGGCGCGGAGCTGGGCAGCCAAGGCTGCGCACTCGGATGGGGGATAAGCGCAGGCGCAGCGAGTAAAGCCGCGACCACGATGCAGAGTGAGCTATACATGCGAGGCATGGCCTTCGCAGTTTAACGCAGTTTGCAGCTGATCCCGGCGCGCCCGGGTCATCGGGCTCAGGGCTTGGGCAGCAGTTCGGCGTGACCGATTTCGGTCAGCCAGCTGTGTAGGCGCGTGAGCGGCACGGCTAGGCCCATGTGAGTGATTACTTGGGGTCGGTAAGAGCCGTGGGTATAGATCTTGGCAAAGATGCCGACCAGTTCGAGGGTCTCTGCGTGGAAGACACCACCTCCTGAATTGCCGAAGAAGGCTGGACTTGAGACCATCCAGTAGGGCTCGCCGGCTACCTCCCAAGTTTCGCGGGTGATCATGCCGCGGGTTGCCTGTGCTGCGGTGCCGAGGGGGCACCCTACTGTGTAGATTTCACGGAAGACACCGATCTCCTCGGTGCGCTCAAGTGGAGCAATGCGCGCGACAGGGCCAAGCTCTGCGCTGGTTTCGACCTTAAGCAGAGCGAGGTCCGATTCAATATCCCATTCGATCATGCGCGCTGGGTAGGCGTCTTCACAGGCATCCAAGCCAGTGAAGACAGCGCGGAAGCTGACTTCGCGGTAGCTATTGAAGTCGTCGCGCCCTTCGAGGATGTCTCGCACGACGTGGTAGCAAGATAGAGCAAGGTAGTGGGGGTCGTCTTCGTCGTCGACGTACCCGACAAGTACAGCTGAGCCGACTGCTTCACCGCCCGACAATTGAAACACGGGTCCAAGCACCTGCTCACGCAGCGCGGCAACGGCGCTGCTGGTGGGATCGGGCGCAGCCGCGGTACGCGCTTCGAAGTCAGCTTGCGCGGCGCGCACGCCAGCCAGATCGAGTTGCAATCGTTCTGATTCAGACGCGATGCGTGATTCGAGTTGCTCGCGCTCAGTCTCGAGTTCAGTCTCGAGCTCTTCGATTTTCGAGAGCAGCATTTGTGCTGAGTCGCGTTCGCGATCCAGCTTTGCAGTACGGTCTCGCAATCCAGCGGCCTCGTTTACTAGGCTTGAGTGAGCGGCTTCCAGTGCGACGTAATCCTGAGCAAGCGCTTCCTGCGCAGTGTGGACTTCGTTGAAAGCAGTTTCTCGGTCACGCAGCATTTCGCGCATCTCCAGAAGCTCCGTTCGTAGCTTCTGGACACGGGTGGCGGCCAGGTCGACGCGCGACTGGGTTTTGAGTAGCCAAGGGACCCCGGCTAGAGCCAGCGCGCCAGCGGTGCAGAGAGCGGTGAGGGTGGGGAAGATCCGCATCCTTCTCTGTTCGTCCATTGCGGGGGGTCTAGTGAAGCATTCGTACCCTCGGGATGTTCAGTTAGCCCTTATACAAGCTAAATAATTTGTTTTTAAGGGCTCGGCGAATAGCGTTTCCGGTCTTACAATATGCGGTCGGAGCAAATGCTCCCGTCCCACAGAAATGGTGTTTGCCACAGTTGAGGAGGCCCTCGAAGACATCCGGCAGGGTCGGATGATCATCTTGGTTGACGATCCCCGCCGCGAGAACGAGGGCGATTTGGTCATGGCCGCCGAGGCCGTGACTCCCGAGGCCATCAACTTCATGCGGAAAGAAGGTGGCGGACTTATTTGCCTCTCGTTGTCGGGCGAAATTTGCGATCAGCTCAATCTGCGTCCGCAGGTCGCCAACAACACGGCCCGAATGGGCACTGCTTTTCTCGAGTCGATTGAGGCTAGCGAAGGGGTGACTACTGGCATTTCGGCGGCGGATCGCGCCACGACCATTCTGGCGGCAGTTCATCCTGGCGCAAAGCCGGCCGATCTAGCTCGTCCCGGCCACATGTTCCCGCTGCGCGCGCGCGACGGCGGGGTGTTGGTACGTCCTGGGCAGACTGAGGGCTCGGTTGACCTGTCCAACTTGGCGGGAATGCGGGCTGCTGGCGTGATCTGCGAGATCATGAATGAGGACGGCACCATGTCCCGCATGCCCGATCTCGAGGTCTTCGCCGAAAAGCACGGCATGAAGATTTTGACGGGCGAAGCGCTTATCGAGTACCGCCGCAAGCGCGAGAAGCTAATCGAGCGCCGAGTCGATTCGGTGCCGATGCCAAATGCCATTGGCGAGTGGCAGATGCACCTTTACCGATCGAAGATAGATGGTCGCGAGCACATTGCCATGACCTACGGCTGGCAGGATGCCCCAGAAGATCTCGAGGTCGCTTTTGAGCGCGTTGACGAACCCGTGGTGGTTCGTGTGCACTCTGAGTGCTTCACAGGTGATGTCATGCACTCGCTGCGCTGCGATTGCGGCCCTCAACTTGATGCTGCTATGAGTCAAATCTCTGTGACGGGCAAGGGCGTTTTGCTCTACATTCGACAGGAAGGGCGCGGTATTGGGCTGGAAAAGAAGCTTGAGGCCTACAAGCTGCAGGACGCAGGATTTGACACGGTCGAGGCGAACGAAAAACTTGGCTTCCCGGCCGATATGAGGGAGTACGGTGTGGGTGCGCAGATTCTGCATGACCTAGGTGTCCGGCAGATGCGCCTGCTAACAAATAACCCGAAGAAGCTCTTGGGATTGAAGGGCTATGGCCTGGAGATTACAGAGCAACTTCCGATTGCAGTCGAGCCCCAAGCCCACAACGCGCGCTATCTCGAAACCAAGCGCGACCGCATGGGGCATTTGCTACCGCCGGTCCGGGGCGAATAGCCTGCGCTCGGCTCTCGTTCTTGACATCCGGGGCCGTTAATCTGGTCCCGCGTCTTATGCGCAGTCTCGGCATCTCGCTCCGTCCTGACGGCTTCACCTTCGCAATATGCGACGGCAGCCTCAAGAAGTACTCCGTCGCCGCTTCCGGCTCGGGCTTGTTGCCCTCGGACCACCGCGGCCGTGCCAAGGAACTTGGCAAGGCGTTGGCTTTAGCTCTCAAGTCTGAGGGTGCTGCGAAGTACGACCGCGTCTCAATTGCAGCGCCCGGCCTTAGTTCGCCACTACGAGAACTCTCTCTGCCCTTCTCCGATCGCGAGAAGATCATGCAGGTACTCAAGTTTGAGGTTGAGTCTGAGCTTTATCATCTCGATATCGAAGATGTTGTCTGCGACTACATCGAGCTGCAAGACGAGCGCGCGACCACCACTCTATTGGTTGCGTCTCAGCCGAAAAATGACATTCAGGTCACTCTAGATGTGCTGGATTTGGCTGGGGTCGACGCGCCCCTGCTCGATCTCGACTTTGGCGCGCTGGCTAGTTACGTGCCGCGTATTCCGATGCCTGGTTCGATCGAAGGAGATGAAGCGGACGATCTATCACTGGCTGAGCGCGCGGACCTCCTTCATGGCTTGTTGCATATTGGCCCCTATTCCAGTGCGCTGATCGTATTCAGTGAGCGCGGTGTGCGCGCCGTGCGCGAGTTGCATGTAGGTTACCGCGAGCTGGGGCGTGATATCGGCCCTGAAGGTCCGCCGGAAGTTCACGCTGAGCCGGTGGTAGAAGGGCGCGATGAAAACGCCCTCCACGCGGCCGAATCGGCCGAGGCTGCTGCGCAGGATGCCATCGATGAGATGTTGGAAGACGATGCAGTCACTGAGGAGGAAGGTATAGAGGTAGTTGACGACGGTTCGTTGTGGGGAGCTGACCCTGCATTACCGACCGGTTACAGCTTCGAAGAGTTGACAGCAAAGGTTGGTTCTGAAGTTCTTGCCGATCTGCGCAAGCGCGTTATCGCCGAAGTGCGTCGTGGCCTAATTGCCTCTTCACTAAAGCTTGAGTCGATCGTCATCAGCGGTGCGGTAATTCCGGGACTCGACGAGCCAATGCAGCTGCGACTGGGTTTCCCGGTGCATGTGCACGAGAGCGAAGGGGGCGCTTGTCCAATTGCCATCGGTGCTGCCCTGCGTGGTTTTGGCGACAAGGCGTCGACGATGAACTTTCGTCAGGAGGAGTTCCGTTTTACCAAGGGGCTTGAGCGCGTCGAAGGTCCGCTGACCTTCGGCTTAGTCAGCTTGATCGCTTACTTCGTGCTTGCTGGGGTGGTCGACTACAAGGTTGGCAGCGCCAAAATGCAAGCCGCCGCGGGCTTGGGCGATCGCAACAGCTTGCTGACGTTGACTGCGTACGAGGTCGACCAGCTTCTGAACGAGAACATTCCGGAGGGAGCTCCTGACAATTGGCGGGTTCGAACCAACTTCGAAGGTGTTGACATCCCGCTGGACCAGCACATCGAACGACTGCGCATTGGGGTGAATAAGGCAGCCGACCAGCTCGACGAAATGCTTGGCACCGACACTGACGTGCCCCTGCCTCAGAGTTGCCTCGATGCTTGGCGTCTGGTCAGCGATGTGCTTGCACGCGAGCTCGAAGGGCGTGGTCCGCGGTGGATGCTTGAAGATCTAGCGCTGACCTCTTTCGATAAGAAGGCGCGGATGGATGCGCACGTAGAAGTGAAGATGACGTTGACTTTCTTTGGCGAGACTGCAACGGCTACCGGCGAAGGGCTGGCACAACAGTTGCGCAGCAAGCCTTGGGTTATTGGGCTTCCCGAAAACAACGGCTGGGAGCCGATTAAGGAAGGAGTGGGTCGCTTCTCGACCATTACATTGCGTGTCGACACCACAAAGGCCGAGGAGCCTATCGAGTAAGAGGAAGCATCGTGAACAATCGCCGCACCCTCATCATTCTGCTCGCCTTGGCCGCCGCCACTGGAGGCGGTCGATATTGGGCCAAGGAGTACCGCTCGACTTGGGGCACGAGTTTTACTCGTCACTCGCAGCAGTTTCGTTCAGTGATTGAGAAAGCCCGTGAAGTATCGGCGCGCCGTGAAGCTGCGGTTTACGGGTTAGGCGACAGCTCCTATCAAACCCAGATCCAAGAGTTTGCCGGCCGCTCGCGTCTCGGTAACATCACCGTGCGCCCGCGTGGCAATGCGGAAGAGGGTGACTACAGCATGGTGGTCGACTTCGAGGACCCGAGTCATCGTTACGGTCGGAATCAGATTTTCACCTTCCTCTACAATTGCGAAGTGATGATCCCACGCGTACGCACAACTTCCTTTTCGATGCGCCCTGCGAATGAGGGTAGTCGCAAGCGGGACCCTGGCTCCGATCGCGATGATGTGTGGAAGGTCGAGCAACTGACGTTCGTCAAGCGTTCGCCGGTGACGAACAACTAGGCCGCTCATGTGGCGTGGTCTGCTGGATGCAGGACTTCTCTTAGCGCAGGAACCAGCGTACGACGCGCAGCGCGCCTTCCTTCCACGGCACGCGGTGTCCGGTGCCCGCGTCGGGAATGACCTCCTTGTTCGCCTTGTACCAGTCGTAGGTAGCAATCAAGGTTTGAGCATTGGAGTACTTTGGGTCCCATCCGAGTGCGCGAAGCTTGTCGATCGAGACGAAGCTGTCCTGATCGGCCGTGCCGTAGATCCACTTGTAGAGCGGCGAAAGGCGTAGGAACTCCAGTACCGCAAGCGCGGACTTGCGCAGCCAGGCTGGGGTGCGGAACAAGCGCCTGCCCGTTCCGGCGTGCTCGAATAGCGCACCCAGATCCTGGCCGACCGTGTCAAAATCAGCCGCGCCGACGTTGAAGACATCGTTGACTTGATCGGCGGGCCCCGTGCAAGCAATGCGCGCAGCATCGACCAGATCTTCGACCGCGAGTAACTGGTAGCGGTTCTCGCCGTTTCCGATCACCGGGATCTTTACCCCGGCATCGACCCAGTCGAACAGGATCTGGAAGACACCGAGGCGCTCAGGTCCGATGAAGGTCTTGGGGCGCAGTACGCTGACACACTGACCGGCTGCACGCGCCTCGGCGCAGGCTTCCTCCGCCGCGACCTTCGATTCGCCATAGGGCCCGACCCCATCCATCAGGTCGTTCTCGTCAAGCGGATGGTGGTCCGGGATACCGTAGACCGCGGTGGAAGAAATGTGCACCACGCGTGGAACCTTCAGTACGTGCGCAACGTCTAGTACAGCGCGCGTGCCTTCGAGGTTTACGCTGCGAATTTCAGTGGGCTTCCAGAGCGGTAGCGCGGCTGCCGCGTGCAGAATCACATCCGCATCCTGGCAGGCGGCATGCAAGGCTTCGCGGTCACGCACATCGGCTTGCATGGTCTGCGCACCTTTAGGGACTTCGCTCGGCACAAATTCGGCCAAGTCGAGCAGTACCAACTCATGCTCATGCAGGCCTTGTGCGAGGTGGAATCCAAGAAATCCAGCGGCGCCGGTGATAACGATTTTCATCGCTTACCTAAAGGTAGACGACCCAGCCGACGACCGTCCCGTAGCCCGCAATGCTGAGGAATAAAGGTAGGTCGCCAGTCAGCAATTTTTCGGGGCGCTCTCCCTGCTCTTGGCGGTAGACCAAGTAGAGGTAGCGCAGCACGCCGTAGGTGACGAAGGGGATCGTCCAAATCATGCCCGGTTCGCCGGCACGTGACTCTGGCACCTCGAGCGCGAGTAGTGCCCCTGGAAGTAAGGTGTAAAGCGTGTAGGTGACGAGCAGCACCGCGGCAACCACTGAAACCAT
>JAKVCF010000044.1 GCA_022447335.1 Planctomycetota bacterium
AAGTTCAGCCGCGCAAGGATCTGATCTTCCACCATGGGCTAGGCGCACTGGCTTACGCCGTCTCACTGCAGTTTGAGGTTGGCTATGGCATGGTCATGTTGACTCTCTCTAGCGAGGTCATGCCTTGCTTTACCGGGATCGAGGCATATGGAAAGTATAAAGAGAGCGAATATGTGCAGCTTCTGGCTGCGCGCGCGCGCTTGATAGTGCTCAGTTTTTGGCGCATACCAATATGGATCTTTGCTTTCGTAATATGCGTCGTCAATCTGATTAGCAGGAGCTACGCGGACGGCCTCACGATATTTTTCCAACTCTGTGCAGTTTGCTTGGTTTTAATTCTTGGGCTCGATCTGTATTGGTGGAAGAGGTGCCTCCTTGCATGGAAGGGGCGAGTGTCTGTGGCTTAGCGGCGCACCGAGTTGCGTAGCACGCCAATGCCGTCAATTTCGACTTCCATCACGTCGCCATCCTTCAAGTAAATTGGCGGGTTGCGTGCAAATCCCACGCCCGGAGGAGTGCCGGTCGAGATTACATCCCCTGGTTCAAGCGTGATATCGCGTGATAGGAAGCTGACTAACTCTTCAACTCCAAAGATCAGCTGATCTGTGTTCGAGTTCTGTAGGGTTTCGCCGTTGAGGCGCAAGCGAATGCCGAGTTTGTGTGGATCGTTTATCTCATCGCTTGTGACAATTGTTTCTCCCATCGGGCCAAAGCTGTCCAGTGATTTGGCGCGAACCCACTGTCCGTCGCGCTCCTGCAGATCGCGCGCGCTGACATCGTTTACGCAGGTGTAGCCGAGTACGTATTGCGAAGCTTCTTCTCTGGGGACACGGTGACAGCGTTTGCCGATCACGATTGCGAATTCAGCCTCATAGTCAACGCGTTGGCTACTCTCAGGTAGAAAGACGGGAGTATCGGGTCCGGTGATCGCCGTGATGCACTTCGAGAAAACCACGGGCTCCTCGGGGACTTCCATGTTGGACTCCTCCGCGTGGTCACGGTAGTTCAAGCCGATGCAGAGAAACTTTCCGGGTCGTTGAATAGGAGCCAAGATCTTCACTTGTTTGAGGAAGAGGATTGCGCCGGTCTGTATGAGCTTGGAGCAGCGATCGCCATCGTCACCGAGTTTCTCAGCCAGGATGCGTGCGCCCCCCAGGCTCTCGCCGTTTAGATCAAACCAGCCAAGTTCGTGGCTCGGCTGTGGGAGCTCCGTGTCCGGGTGGGTGAAGTCAAGGATTTGATCGTTACTGAGCAGGCAGCCTGTGCTGACGCGCTCGTCGTGTTTGAAGGTCAGAATACGCATCGGCGGAGAGTTTAGTCGAAGGGGATTCCGGTTCGTTGCGAGATGTCGCGAAGTTCCTCCACGAGAGGCATTACTAGTGGTATGCCGTTCTGCGAGCGGTCCTTTTCAGATTCGCGTTCAGGGTCGCCCGGGATTACCACGCCTGGGGTTCCGGGCTGTGGTTTCGTGGCCCGCATGGTTTGTACCCAGTCATCGATCTGACGCTTGAATTCGTCAACTTCGATGAAGGCTTCGATCGACATCGCGCCGAAGAAGTGGCCGATGCCCTTGCCAACCGAGCGCTCTGGGATTTCCTGCCGCAGTGCAAAAGGCGGGGCCCACGGCCCCCAGTTCGCTCCGGACAGCACACAGCACAGCACATCGACCATTGCGGCTAGGCAGTAACCCTTATGTCCACCCATTTCACGGAAGCTTCCAAGTGGGGAGAGCGCGCCACCTTCTATCATCGAGTGCGGATCGGTAGTGTCATTGCCTTCGCTATCGATTGACCAGCCTGAAGGGATTGGTTCGCCGCGTCGCTTGGCGATTTCAATTTTTCCATAAGCGACCGCGCTACTGGCCATGTCGATGACTACTGGTGGTTCTGTCATGCCCGGGAAGGCAATAGCAATTGGGTTGGTGCCTAATCGGCGCTCGCCGCCCCAGAGTGGCTGCACCAGTTTAGTGGTGTTGGTCATCGACCACCCGATGAGGTCACGCTTGAGTGCTTCGAGTACATACCACCCTGCAATGCCGTAATGATTAGTGTTGGCAACCGACACCCAGCCCGTTCCAACTTGATCGGCTTTGTCCATCGCGATCTCATTGGCGCGCGGGCCGACCACTAGACCAAGGCCATTGTCTCCGTCGACCGTCGCAGTCGACGGGCTTTCTCGTAAGATCTTGATGTTTGGTGTCGGGTTAATGCGGCCGAGATCAAGCATGTCGAAGTAGGTGTGCAAGCGGCCGACTCCATGCGAGTCGATGCCTCGTAGATCGCTGACTGCGAGGACATCGGCAGCGAGAGCTGCGTCTTCTCCGGGTACGCCGAAGTGTTGGAAAACCCGCGTAGAAAACTCACGCAGGTGTTCAATTGGGAAGATCTTGGTTTCGACCATGATGCGAGGGGTTCAGGCGAAGCGAGGAGTGATGCGTTCGGCGATGATCTTGCCGATGTTGAGGCTGGAGGTTGCAGCCGGGCTGGGCGCATTGCAAACGTGAATGCCCCAGTCGTTCTCGAGCACGAGGAAGTCATCCACCATGCTTCCGTCTCGTTTCAGCGCTTGTGCGCGCACACCTGCAGGAGTGGCGACTAAGTCTTCTTTACGAATCTCTGGGATGAGTTTTTGTAATGAGCGCGTGAAGGCATCTTTACTGAAAGATCGCCACATTTCTCCACATCCTGTGCGCCAGTGCTTAGCAGCTAGGCGCAGGAATCCAGGCCACATCAATGACTCGGCTAGCTCTCCGAGATGAATAGACGTCCGGGTATATCCTTCACGTCGAAAAGCGAGTACTGCATTAGGGCCGCATTCCACTGATCCGTCGATCATGCGTGTGTAATGCACTCCTAGGAAAGGGAAAGATGGATCAGGTACCGGATAGACCAAGTGGCGGCAAAGATGCTTGCGTTCTTCAGAAATCTCGAAGTACTCACCGCGGAAAGGCACAATCTTCGCGCCGGGATCAACGCCAGCACGGCGCGCAATTCGATCGCTGTATAGGCCAGCGCAGGCGATCACTTGCGAGGCAGTGAAAGTGCCCGCAGTAGTGCGCACACGCGCTCCCTCAGGAGAATTTTCTAGTCCTGTGACCTTGGTGCCAAAGCGCACACGGTGGCCGACCCTCTTTAGAAGTTCGACAAGCTTGTGTGCCACATGCTTGTAATCGGCAATGCCAGCCCCGGGTACATGAATGGCGGCAATCCCGGCAACGTGTGGCTCGATCTCCTCCAGTTGATCTGAGCCTATGAGCTCGCTATGCACACCGTTTTCCTGGCCTCGTTTAAGGATGTTCTCGAGCGCGCCAAGTTCGCGCTCTTCGGTGGCGACGATGACTTTCCCGCAAATTTCGTAGGCAATCCCATGCTCTTCACAGAAGGCTTCCATCGCCACTTTGCCCTCACGACAGTTGGTCGCCTTAAGTGATCCTGGCTTGTAGTAGATCCCACTATGTAGTACGCCCGAGTTGTGTCCACTTTGATGTGCCGCTGGCCCATCTTCTTTCTCGATCAGATGAATAGATTTGCCGGGCAACTGCTGTGCAATCTGCCACGCTGTTGCCAGGCCGACCAATCCGCCACCAATGATCAGGAGGTCGGCGTGAGATTCGCTCATAGCGACAGTGGATCTGGGGCCCAGATGTTGAACTCGCGGTGGCCAGTTTCCTCTGCGCAACTCTTCGCGTGTCCCGAGGATATTTCTCGCAATCGTTCGAAGACGCGCGCACCTACTCGATCAATAGTCTCATCGCCATCAATGATGGTTCCAGTATTCAGATCGAGGTCGCCTTGCATGCGTTCGTAAATCGCAGTGTTCGTTGCTAGTTTGATTACCGGGCAGATCGCGTTTCCGATTGTGGTGCCCCGGCCCGTCGTGAAGATGACTGCGGTTGCTCCGCTGGCTACCAGGCCTGGCACCGATTCCTGGTCGTAGCCTGGGCCTTGCATCAGATTGAGGCCGCGGCGTGGTGTGGGGCAGCCGTAGTCCATCGTGCCCTGAACAGGAGTTGTGCCGCCCTTGGCGATTGCGCCTAGCGACTTGATTGTGACATTGAGCAGGCCACCTGCAATGTTTCCTGGACTTGGATTCATGTTGAGATCCTTGCCCAATCGAGCTGCACGATCGCGATACCAATCGACCATTGCATAAACTTCTTTGCCGACCATGCGGTCACGTGCGCGATGTGCCAAAAGGTGTTCGGCGCCACAGAACTCTGGAACCTCGCTCAGGATGACTGTGCCGCCCTGGCCGATCAGTAAGTCGGATGCGCGACCCAATGCTGGGTTGGCCGAAATGCCTGAGAACCCGTCTGAGCCACCGCACTCCACACCCAGAGTTAGTTCGCTAATTGGGCGTGGGCTGCGCACGGATTCATTCGTGATTGGCAGTAGTTCGGCAACGGCTTCCAGTCCCTGCGCAATCGCATTTCGCGTGCCACCTGCTTGTTGGATGCCAATCCAACGCGCTGGCCGGCCGCCTACAGTCTGCTCGTTTTCGCTCAGTAGACCTTGCTTGCGCATCCAGCTGCGCAGTAGATCTTGCCCCGTCTTTTCGCAGCCAAGCTCTAGAAAGACCACGCCACCCACGTTGGGGTGGGTCGCATAGGCCGTGAGCACGCGCAGTATGGTGGTGATATTGTCGCCATCCGGCGTGCCACAGCCGCGGCCGTGTGGAATCGCGCTGACACCATCGACGTTCGGGTGCTGCTCGACTGACCAGTGCTGGAATTCGCTAATGGTCGCAATTTGTTGCGCTTCATGGCTGGCGCACATCGAGGTTGGGATGACTAGTACCCAGTTGCGCGTGCCGGTGCGTCCGTCCGAGCGCAGGAAACCATCGAATTTCAGCTGCTTTTCGATCGAGGGAGTAGTCGGGCCAGGGTTGTCCAGATGCGCAGGTAACTCGCGCACTATCGGAACCTCATCAGTCATGTTGCCATGGTCGATGCGTGCTCCTGGATGGATGCCGAGTGAAGTGCCAATCGGCTCGCCGTACTGGCGTACGAGATCGCCTTTGGCGACTGAGACAGTGGCGAAGCGGTGGCCAGGTTCGACGGCGTCAAGCAGCGTCAGGTCACTAGTGCCCGTGGCACCGGGTGCACCTTTGACTACAGTGCCAGCAGACAGAGATTGGCGTGCGACCGCAACATTATCTCGTTCATCCAGCACGACCGCAGCCTCGTTAAAATGTGTGGTAGAGCTCATCAGGCT
Organism: Planctomycetota bacterium; assembly: GCA_022447335.1. Classification (GTDB taxonomy): domain Bacteria; phylum Planctomycetota; class UBA1135; order UBA1135; family UBA1135. The sequence goes on from JAKVCF010000044.1 coordinate 5,214, forward strand.
TCAAGGTCGTCTGTCGGCAATCGGCCTGCGGCGGCGAGTGTCTGAAAGTGAGAGAGCGTTGCGGTAAAACCGTCGCGCAGTGAAGTGCTAGGCAGGCCGGGTAGCGCTTGACGCAGTGCCGCGTCATTCAGGGAAGGGGCTATCGGTAGTGTTGGGCCATTGGCCTGGATTAGGCCGCGCTTCTCTTCTGGGAGCACCTCGTCCATCAGTGCAACTGCTTGGGCCACGTCAACGGATTCGCCGTGTAGGTTGAAAATCTTTGCGCCTTCAAGTGGGGCCGTCGCGCAATCAACAAAGGCGCGCGCTGCGTCCGAGACGTACAGGAAGTCAGTGGGCCCGGAGAAGCCGATCGTGAATGTGCGTCCCAGGCTTGCCGCCTTTAACGCACGCGTCGGCCCAGAGGTCAGGCCTTGGTCGCGACCTAACCCATAGACCGTCAGTGGGCGCAGGCCGACCGAAGCGATCCCGGATTCTTGCCAGTAGATTCGCGCACTACCTTCGTTTGCTAGCTTGTACACGCCGTAATGCGTGGTTGGTGCAGGCGCGATCGATTCGTCAACCGAGATCGCCCCATCGGCTAGGTCATAGACCGCGGCCGAGCTGGCATAGGTCATGCGCGGTAATCCGATCATGCGTGCGGCTTCAAACAGGTTGAGCGTCCCTAGTACATTGACGCGCGCGCCTAGTACGGGGTCAGCGGCACAGAAAGGCACTTGCAGCCCTGCAAGGTGCACGATGGCTTCAGCACCGCTTTGATCGATAGCTTGCCGCACCACCTCAGTATCCGTGACATCGCCTTGAATGCGGTCGACTGAGGACAGCTGTTCGGGCGAAAGTACCTGGGCCAAGCGTTTATCGTGATGATCTAGATCGAAGAGCACGGCACGGTCACCTTGCTCAAGAATCAGTCGCACAACCCAGCTGCCAATACAGCCTTGGGCGCCAGTGACGAAGTAGGTTCGAGGCACAATTAGAGGGCGGAAGAGTTGAAGTGGTTAGCTCTGCTTGATCAGCCCGCAGTAATCGGGGGAGGTGGTTCGGCCGCAGATTCGGTTGAGGAGAACCCATAGAAACGAGCCGCATTTCCGCCGAGGAATGCTTTTTTCTCCTTCTCGTTCAGTGCTTCGGTGTCGCAGACAAAGTTTAGGCTTTGTGCGTAAGTGAAGTCGCACATTGTGCGTGGCCAGTCCGATCCCCACATCAGCTTTTCGATGCCGACTTCATCGCGTGCGCGTTGAATGGCTTCGATGGCTTTGGGGAACCCGGTTCCTTCGTGACGATAAAGCCAGACGATTCCTCCAGATTCGATCATCACACGAGGGTGGTGCGCGATATGCAGTTGTGCCGGCCAGCCGCCCCGTGTTGGCATGGCAAAGTGGCCGATGGCTACCTGTAGGTGTGGGAAACGCTCGAGCACACGTTCGAACTCGGCGACTTGGTCTTCGCCTTCTGCAAAGTCGAGCGAGACCTTTAGGTCGTGCTCGTCCAGGTACTTATACATTGGGATCAATCGATCATCGTCGAGCTTGACTTGGCCTTCGAGGTGTCCACCACAAATCTTGATGCCACAGAAGCCGCCGCTCTGGATCAGGTTGATCGCCTCGGCCGCGGTGTCTTTGGTGCTGAAGAAGTTGGGCAGCGCGTACGCGCGGAAGCGCTCTGGATACTCGGCCAGGATCTGCAGCGAGTAATCGTTCTGCTCGCCGTCCAGGTATTCCTGCACAAGGACGCCGCCTGCCACGCCGTTCGCATCCCAGTCAGCAAGAACCCTCTCGGCGGTAGCGCGGCAATCAAGGAATGTTGCAGGCATTCCCTGGATGACGTCATCGCCGATCCGAATACGGCCTTGTTGCAGAGGGGTGACCGGAGTCTTATTGCCGATCAACCCACTGAGTTGGTCCCAACAATGCATATGGGCGTCCAACACGAAGGATTCATGGTGCTTCATTGATGAAATCAAATTTTACCCATAAACTTAGGGGCGACAAGCCCTTGATTGTCGATTCCGTTCATGACCGACCGATCCCGGTACACCGCTCCAGCTCTCGAGAAGGGCCTGGACATCATTGAGCTGCTTGCGAGTCGCTTTGAGCCAATGAGTCAAGCGGCGATAGCTCATGCGTTGGGCCGCACGCCGAGCGAGGTCTTCCGCATGATTGCAGTGCTTGAGCAGCGCGGCTACCTAGTGCGTGGTGCCGAAGACGAACTTTATTGTCTTTCGCCGCGGCTCTTCGAACTTGCGCATCAGCACCCGCCGAGTCGTCACTTACTTGGCGCGGCGATCCCGGTGATGCATGCCCTCGCGGCTCGGATTCAGCAATCTTGCCATTTGTCTGTGCGATTCAGCCGTTTCGCAGTCGTGATTGCGCAGGTGGATCCTCCAGGCTTTATCGGCTTTTCTGTCCGTGTTGGCGCCCGAGCTCCAATGCTCGACAGCTGCTCGGGCTTGACCCTATTGGCCTTCCGGCCAAGCTGGGAGGATAGCGAGGCCATTTTCTTCGATGACGAGGTGGAGCGCAGCGACGAGGAGCGGAGATTGCTGCTCGACGAGCTCGAGCGCATCCGTAGCGCCGGCCACACTCGCGTGCCCAGTTTGATTACGCACGGAATTACAGATATTGCTTCGCCGGTTCTAGACCATGCTGGCTGCGCGATGGCGAGCTTGACCGTACCCTACTTGGCGCGCGTTCGAGAATCGCCGAGCCTCGAACGCGCCCAGGCTGCCGTACAGCGAGCAGCTTCGGAAGTGACCCTTTCTCTTGGCGGCCAACTGTTACATCCAACGCCTTAGGTATGAATCTTCACCCTCTCACCCTATTTTTCTTTCTATTTAGCGCGACCGTCTTGCCGGGATGTGGCTCGGGAGAAGATGGCGGAAATAGCGGCGCGAGATCCGAAAAATATGAGATTGCGGTTATCCCCAAGGGTACCTCGCATGAGTTTTGGAAATCAGTACATAGTGGTGCGCGTAAGGCGGAATGTGAGTTGCCGATTTCGATTACCTGGATGGGTCCGTCAAAGGAAGATGACCGCATCGCACAAATCGAGGTGGTAGACAACTTCATTTCGAAGGGTGTAGACGGGATTGTGATCAGCCCACTCGATGACACCGCACTTGTCCCGGTGTTAAAAGAAGCTAAAGCAGAAGGTATTCCAGTGGTAATTGTCGACTCTGGTGTTAACTGGGATGAATATGCGAGTTTCGTCGCGACCGATAATCGTCAAGGTGGCGTGGTTGCGGCGCAGCATCTCGGAAAGTTGCTCGATGGTAAAGGTAAGGTGATCATGATGCGATATTTCGAAGGTTCAGCCTCGACCTCGAAGCGAGAAGTGGGCTTTCTCGAAACGATTGCAGAAGATTTCCCCGAGATAGAAGTCGTGTCGGGCAATCAATTCGGTGGCGCTACCTCAGATGAGTGTTACCAAACCGCCGAGAACCTTTTAATCAACCATCAGGATATCGATGGCATTTTCTGCGCTTGCGAGCCGACTACCTTTGGCATGCTTCGTGCGCTTCAAGATTCCGATCTTGCCGGTAAGGTGCGATTTGTGGGTTTTGATGCGACTGACAAGCTGCTAGATGGTTTGCGCGCTGGTGAGATTGATGGCTTAGTGCTGCAGGACCCCTTTGGTATGGGCGAGCTAGCAGTCAAGCGCATGGTCGATCATCTCGATGGCAAGCCGGTTGACAAGTTTGTCGACACCGGTGTAAATGTTGCGACTCAAGAGAACGTCGATACCGATGAGATGCGCGCTCTCTGGAGCGTCGACTTCGACAAGTGGCTGAAGTAAATGGAGACACGTCGCTGCGTCTCGCTATGCGCGGGGTGCGCAAGGCATTCGGCCCGGTTCAAGCGCTGGGCGGGGTCGATCTCGAAGTGTGTCCTGGAGAAGTGCACGCGCTAATCGGAGAGAATGGAGCCGGTAAGAGCACTTTAATGAAGGTGCTATCCGGCGCGCACCAGGCAGATGATGGTTCGATGTCACTTGATGGTGCGATCTATTCGCCGAGTGACCCGTTGGACGCGCGTTCGCATGGTGTGGCGATGATTTATCAGGAGCTCACGCTAGCTCCGCACTTAAGTGTGCTCGAGAACATATGGTTGGGGCGTGAGCAATGCGGCCTGCTGGGGAAAATGAATCGCAAAGCCATGCGCCCGGCAGTCGAAGCAGCACTGGATCGACTGGAGCACCCAGATATTCGTCCTGAGAAGCTGGTGTCGGAGTTGAGTACTGGAGCGCGGCAGCTGGTCGAGGTAGCGCGTGCGCTGGTAGGTGAAGCCAAGGTGTTGGTAATGGATGAGCCGACTAGTTCACTGTCGCGCAAAGACACAGAGCGTTTATTTGCGGTGGTGGATCGCTTGCGCGCTGACGGTGTCTCGGTCATCTACATCTCACACTTCCTTGAAGAGGTCGAGGAGATTGCGGATCGTTTCACCGTGCTACGTGATGGCGAGACCGCCGGAAGCGGCGTTATCGGCGAAGTCAAGCTCGATCGAATCATTGAAATGATGGTCGGCCGATCGCTGGATGAAGTTTTTCCGCAGGTTCCACACGAGCGTGGCGAAGTGGTGCTGCGCGCCCAAGGCGTACGGGGCCCACATCTGCTACGTGAGGCCAGTTTTGAGCTACACGCAGGCGAAATCTTCGGCGTTGCTGGCTTGGTAGGTGCGGGTCGTACTGAGTTGCTGCGCGTGTTGCAAGGATTGGCTCCAGTGCAGGGGGGTACCTTTGATTTTGTCGGCAAAGCCGGTGGCGCCAAGTCGGCAACCGGTCTCTTATCAGAGGATCGCAAGGAGGAAGGGCTCGCGCTCAACCTTTCGCTGGGAGAGAATTTGACTCTCGGCCATTTGACGCCCTTGTTGCAAGGGCCTTGGCTGTCCCATGTGCGACGTCGCGCGGTGACTCGCCAGTGGGTCGAAGAGCTCACGGTTCGCTGCGCCAGCCCTGATCAGTCGATTGGCGATCTATCCGGCGGCAATCAGCAGAAGATTGCCTTTGCGCGATTACTGCACGCGGGAGTTCCAGTGCTGCTGCTTGACGAGCCGACGCGTGGCGTGGATGTCGGTAGCAAGGTCGAGATCTATCGCCTGATGGGAAAGCTGGCCGCGCAGAGTAAGGCGTTATTTGTGGTGAGCTCTTACTTGCCCGAGTTGCTAGGGGTCTGTGATCGAATAGCAGTTATGCACCGCGGGGTGCTGGGGCCAGCGCGACCTGTGGCAGAATGCACTGAGCACGGCCTGCTCGAAGAGGCCACCCGCGGCGTCGGCGAGAATGCGGCCGCGCCTGTCAGCCACACGGCTTTCCAGCGCTTCCAGAAGGAGTACCACGCATGAACGAACTGACCGCCTCGCGTCCCGCGATCTGGCTCATGATTCGGCCTATCGCTGGCCCATTACTCGGCCTGCTGTTGGTACTGGCTCTTTTTTGGTTTTTGGAGCCAGACGCTTTTCTAAGTGCGCGCAACTTGCGCACCGTATCGGTGCAAACCGTCATCGTGGGTCTAGGTGCGATTGGCATGACTTTCGTCATCGCGAGCGGCGGCATCGATTTATCGATTGGCTCGGTGATTGCGCTATCGTCCGTGGTTGCCGCGGCGGTTGCTAAAGCGGGTTATGACCCAATGTTGTGCGCGATGGCAGGCGTCGTTACAGGTGCAACCTGCGGCCTGATCAATGGGCTGGTGATTGCACGGTTGGGGGTAATCCCCTTCATTGCCACGCTGGGCATGATGGGAGTGGCGCGCGGGGTCGCGAAGTGGCTCGCTTCGGAGCAGAAAATCGATGCGCCAGCCGGATGGCTTGAGAGCATCATGAGCAAGGCCGAGGAATTCCGCATTCTTGGCTTACCGCAAGCTGTCTGGTTAACAGTGCTGCTTGCAGTGGTGTTTGGGCTGGTGCTGCGACATACGGTGCTGGGTGCCCACACGCTGGCAATTGGCTCGAACGAGGATACTGCGCGTCTCTGCGGCGTACGGGTTGGTCGCACCAAGGTATGGATCTATGTGCTCTGTGGCATTTTTGGTGGGTTGGCAGGTGTTATGACCTTCGGCCGGTTGACGGTGGGCGACCCTACGACCGCGATTGGCGAGGAGCTCGATGTGATTGCAGCGGTGGTGATCGGCGGGGCTAGCCTCGCCGGCGGCGAGGGGAGGATCGCAGGGTCGATCTTGGGGGCGCTGCTGATGGCCTTCTTGGCCAACGGCTGTAATCTCACCGGCGTACCCAACTATGTGCAGGAGATCTTGATAGGGGTCATCATCGTTGCAGCTGTTGCAGTGGATCGTTACCGATACCATTCAATGAAGATGTAGATCCTGCGGAATGGATTTGCTCCCTCTGGGCATGATCGTATCGTTCGATCTTGATGCATCCAACTAGGCCGACCATTCCGAGACACGGCTTCTAATGATCGGATGGGGCTAATGCGCTGGTATAGGCGCTCATCCGCGCCGGCGGCGCACTAAATCTTCAATCGATCCTTGGTATTCACCTATGTCTTCGGCGACGACTTCCGGTGTGTCATCTTCATCTTTGGCCGAACTCGCGACTTGAGTTTCTTCAACCGCGACATCGCGATGAGTCTGGCCTGGCTCAACGCCCGCGGCGCGTTCGTTGCGCACCCGTTGAGCATCGCTTTGCATCTGCTCAAACATCTCAGCCATCGGCCCTTGGAAGAAATGAGACATATCGGGTCCGCCAGGCATATCTGAGAAGGGGGCACTTCCGGATGGGGAAGATATGCCGGCCTTTCGCAGCTTATGCTGCACGTACTTGCCAACGAGCCACATCTGTAGTCGCTGGAAGCGGGCGCGCGGCGGGATCTTGCTGAGGCGCAGCTTGTAGCCGACCCAGGAAAAAGCCCATAAGACGACGCCGATCGCGAGTTGGAAGAGGCCTGCGACCAAGGCAAAGGCCGCCAGGGCAATCGCCAGCAGCGTGCGTCCGACGCTTGCGAAAGCGCCGACGATGTCATCGAGCGCAGAGTTGGACTTTCTTGGCATTTCTCAGATTGTACTTAGGAGAAGGCCCACTCGAAATCCAGTCAGTGCGTACCATTCAGAAGTCATGCGCCGGTCTCATGCCCTCTCTTTGCTCGCGCTGCTCGCGAGTCCGGTGAGCTGTGAGTTGCCGGGGGATCTGCGGCCTACGCCGACCGTTGATTCCCAGGCGCTAATTTTGCCGAAGCCTACGTACGAACTGGACCTGATCGCAGACTCGCGCTGGGTGCTCACCGAGGTCCAGCTGGGAGATCGAACCCTGTTGGCCGCGTACGATACAGGGTTGTCGGTCCGCGCGATGATCGATGAGGCGCTCTGTGAAGAGCTCGAGCTACCACTATCACGGGGTTTGTGGTCGACCGATGGCGGAAGTGGGCGAGGTTATAAGCGCGGGACGGTTTTGCCACCGCTGCGCTGGGGAAGCTTCTCGCTTGAGCCGATTCGCGCGTTGTGCGCCGATCTATCTTTTCTGAAATCGGACGACGGACGGGCGGTTCAGCTCATCCTGGGCATGCCGCTGTTCGGGCGCGACACTCTGCAAATTGATGTCCCAATGGGCGTGCTGCGTGTATTTCAAGATACTTCTCTTCCGCCGATTGGGACCGCTCACGTGCTGGCGATGCGTCGTTGGCGAGATGTGCCTTTCTGTCCGTTGCGCATCGGCGAGCGCAATTTGCGCCTAATGCTCGATTCAGGTTTCGAAGGCGCACTTTCTTTGCCCGATTCGCTGCGCAAAGAACTTCCACTACGCGGTGAGGCTCGGCGCACCGGTAAGGTGCGCACAGCGCTCGGTGAAGGGGGGGCGATTCATACTGGTCGCCTCGGTCTGGACCTGGACTTAGCGGGCTATCGATTCGAGGCGCCGGCGGTGCAATTTCTCGAAGGTTATCGCCATGCCGTATTGGGTCGCCGCTCACTTGAGGTGCTGGTCTGGACATTGGATCCAGTGAATGGCCGAGTGCATTTCGGGCTACCTGCGCCGAACTCGGAAAGAGAGCCGGCTGGTATCCTGGGGGGTCTTCCGTTCCCTTTCGGAGTATCCGAATCCAAGGACGAGAAATGACCTCTCCAACTATCTCTGAAGCACTGCCGGGTCTCCCGGAACTTATTGAACGATGTCGCGTTGCTCTAGCGGGCGAGCCTTCTGCCGAAGATGCAGTCGAGCGCTTGGTTCCGATCTTGCGCGACTTGATTTCGGCAGGCGGCGATCCCGAGGCTTTTCCGTGCGGCGATGAGAGCTATACACGCCATCTGGTGCACGAGCAGCAGGATCCGCCTTTCTCGCTTTACACCATGGTCTGGCGTCCCGGTCAATGGACCCCGGTACACGATCACGGCGCGTGGGGCATTGTCGGTGTGCTGGAAGGTGAGCTGCATGAAGAGAATTATTGCCCTAACTCAGTTTGTGGTGAGGACGGTCCCGGGCTGCTTTGCCATGCGCGCGTGGCCTTGTCTCCGGGTAGCGTAGTGGGCTTTACCGCGCCGCCGGATTTAGTCCACCGATCGGGTTCGCCGGACAATGGCCATCGAACTGTGTCACTGCACCTTTACGGCGCTGAGATGGGAAGTTTTCATGTCTATAACTGCGAGACTGGTGAGCGCACGTCCTATCAGGCTGAGCAGATTTCTCACGTCTAATCGACCTTTATGATCGTTTCGTTGCTTGCCGCTGTGGCTTTGCTGCAGCAGGGCGTCCCGCCGCTCACGCAGAGTCCCTGGGAGTTTCGCTCCGCCGACGGTCGTGTGTCCGTGCAACTGCAAGGGAAGTTAGACGTGGATGGGGCCTTCTTCGATGCGGAAGAAGGTCTCGAGGCAGTCACAGGGGCCTGGGATAACGGCGTGGAGCTGCGTCGCTCACGCTTGGGCGTGAAGGGGGCACTTGATGAATGGATCGAATTTAAGCTCGATGCCGACCTTGATGACGGTGAAGTGCGAGATGCATACTTAGATTTGAAAGGTGTGATTGGCAATGGGACGCTGCGCGTCGGCCATTTTCGTGAGCCGATCGGTCTGTCAAATCAGACGCCAGTTCACAATCACACCTTTATGGAGCGCCCGTTGGCCAATGCGCTCTTCCCGTCGCGAAACTTGGGCCTAGCCTGGCGACGAGGTTTCGATCAAGAGCGCGGTTCTTTTCACCTAGGCATCTTCCGCGATGCTGGTTCCAGTGGGGTGAGTGAGGACATAACTAGCAGCAACGAACTGGCAATGACCTCGCGTTTGACTTGGTTGGCATTGGACGAGAATGACGGCTGCGAACGAGTGCACGTTGGTGGATCGTTCAGCTGGCGGAGTCCGGACGATGGTGTAGTGTCCTTCGATGGCGATGCCATCACGGTGATCGGCCCTGGATTGATCGGCACTGGTGCGGTCTCGGCCGAAGAGGTCTACCTGTTTGGCGTTGAGTCCACTTGGATTCATGGTGCGAATTCCCTTCTGTTCGAGTACACCTACGCCGGATTTTCTCGTCCAGGAGGGAGTAACCCAGGGATGAAAGGATTAGTAGTCGAAGCGCGCCGCATGCTTACTGGTGAAGTGAGGCAGTACAAGAAGGGGCGTGCCGCGCTCTGGGAAGTGCATCCAAAATCCCCCTTCGATCCAAGGAGTGACGGCATTGGCGCTGTTGAAGTCGGCTTCCGGGTCTCGCACCTCGACCTCAAAGACGAGGGTGTGACGGGGGGCGAAGGTCTTAATATGGCGTTCGCTTGGAACTGGTATTTGAGTCAGAACCTTCGCTTTCAAACTAACTTCGTGCGAGCGGATCGTGATGATGTGGGCCATGTGCACGCTTTTTTGTTCCGATTCCATTTTCGCTTCTGATGTGCAAAGGGATGCACCTGTTCTTCCTTGCGTTGCTTGCCAGTTTTCCGAGCTGTGTTTTTAATGTAAAGCAACCTGATCAAACCGAAAATATTGCACCAGAATTCCAAAGTTCTGAAGAGATGGTCTTACGCCCGAACCTTCCTTTTCCCACTGCGGGCGGTAATCAGCTCTGGGCCGACTGTCATTGGTTTGCTGGTTGGCGAGTGCAGCAGCATGTTTGGACAGGTCATGCACGTTTGCTTGATTCGGGCAATGTCCGTCGCGCGTGGGGAAGCTTGCAGGCATGCGAGGATGCATTGTGGGCCGCGCGAGACTCTGGTGATCTGAAGTTGTGTTCCGAGCGAGTTGCAGTCGTCGTGCACGGATTAGGCCGCACTCGTTCGTCGATGAGCAAGATACGAAATGCTCTGTATGAATCCGGGTGGGAAGTGCTCGATATGGGTTATCCAAGCACGCGTCGCTCACTCAGCGAACACGCAAATCAGCTTGGTGGGCTGCTCAATCATCTTGCAGAAGACGGTGCGAAGCAGGTCGACTTTGTCACCCATTCATTGGGGGGTATCGTGGTTCGTGCGGCCATGGCACACGAGGATGTTTGGATGGATCGATTGCAGGTTGGACGACTTGTCATGATCGCACCACCTAGTCAAGGGTCGGCGGTGGCACAGGCGCTCAAAGATTTTGTGCCATTTCGCGCAGTGATGGGTGAGGTTGGGGTGCAACTCAGTTTGGAAGAGATGGCACAAGTGCCGGAGCCTACCTGTAAAT
>JAKVCF010000045.1 GCA_022447335.1 Planctomycetota bacterium
ACTTTGGGTCCACCAAACATGGTTCTTCTCCTGGGTCGTATGGGTCTGTGAATGCTCGCTAGAACAGGGGCTTACCGTCCATGTCCGCGGGCGGGACCACGTTAAATTCTTTGTACAACGTGGCAGTAATGTCTTCTAGAGCGGGGTCCTTCGACAGAGTAGCGCCGCTACGTACGATGATCGTGCCGCGCACCAGCTCGGGATCCATCAGGTGGGATCCGGACCAACGGCTAACGTTGTCCACGATCACGGCATCTCCAGTGATCTCGCCGACCGCAGTCTCGTCCGAAGCACCATAACCAACATTGAACCCCAACTGCAGGTCTGGGGCGACATCGGTCATCGGGCCAGAAAAGACTTCGCTGGCCTTCCTGATCGTCGTGAGAACAGTGGCGCCGTCTTCGTCACGAAGCGAGAGCAGCTTGTCACGCATCTCGTCGAGCAGCACATCGGCCTCTGCATCGGTCACGATCCCCTGCGGCTCACGCCCCTCTCGATTGAGGATGATGCCGTTAAAACCAACCACATAAGCCTTAGTCTTCGACCAATCGACAATCGAGCTATCCCAGTCGATTTCGCCATCTTCTGTCTTACCACTTACTGCAATCATGCCAGGTTCGGCGCCATCTTTGAGCACCAGGTAGCCCTCCTGGAGCAGCCAATCATTCAAGTGCATTTTGCGCCGGAAGGGAGCAAAGCCGTGGTCAGACATGATGATCAGCTCAACTGGCCCTTTGCCTTCCGCTTCCATCTTTTCGATGCGCGCAAGCAGTTCACCCAATGCTTCATCGACTTGGACGTAGACGCGGTCGATCTGTTGAGCGGCTTCCGAATAGTCCGGGTCGTCGATCGCCGGGCCCGGATCCTCCTGATTGGGGTGCAGGTCGTCCTGCGCCCACCACAGCATATGTGAGCGAAGGTCAAGCGAACCCGTGTAGAAAAAGAGGCAGCCGCCGTTCGACTCAAGCTGGTCGCAGGCGTAATGCATCATCTCCTTGCGCTCCTCAAGCACAGTGTCCGACTGAGACACGAACTCCGCAGTGTTCAGAAGATCGGCCTTGTAGGCCTTGTAGGCATCGGGGAAGCCCTGGGTGTAGTAAGGCCCAATCGCGTCCGCCAGTTCTACCGCGGCTTCCGCCGGAGTCGACACCTCGAAGACAGGGTTCCAGGGGTCAACCTGGATCGGTGATGCGTAAAGCTCAAAGGGCTCGTCACCCTTGAGTAAGAAGCGAGTGTAGCCGGATAGTGCGACCATCCCTCCCATCACCGAGAACTCGACAGGGACCCAATCGGTCCACGTGCCCACCTGGGCAATGCCAAAGTGATCGCCGATCTGAACGGTCACCTGAGGCTCAGCACCGGTGTAGTCGATGAAAGCATCAAAGGTCGTAAAAACCTCTTGCTCAGACGCCATCTGTGCATTGAGCTCACCGATCTCCGTACCGATTTCAGCGACCAGAGTGTCGTTGCCAAGCGCCTCGGCTTCCCGGCGCTGGCGACCAAGCTCCTCAATCCGGCCCATCAGGACACCAATGATCGACTTGGCAGTATCAGGCGGACCATAGATGCGCAATGGCACCTTGACCACTGCGCGGCCGTCACCGGCCATTTGCAATGGTAGACGATTCACTGCCGCCTTACGGATGTAGTAAGAGTCACTGTCCTTTTCACTGCGGTCCGCACTCTCTGTCCAAAGAAAGGCCTTGCCGCTTGCAGCACCCGCGAGGTCAGGTGTACCCATATCCGGGAAGGTGACTGCGGTGGTCTCTGGCATAGGATAGTTGGCCGGCATGCGATGCACATAAACCGGCACACCCGCCTCCGACATCACTTCCCAGAACGCGGGGAACTGTCGGGTACTTAGCTGCGCACCGCCGGTCAGTGGCATGTCATAGCCCATTAGACTGACCTGCAATCCAACCGGCTCCGTTGTCGACATCGAGCTCAATACACCATAATTGGCACGGTCGACATGAATGAAGTCATAGAGACCATGCTTGCCTGGGTTGGTGCCGGTGATGAAGTTCGACCAGGACACCGGTGACTGCGGCGGCCAAGAAGTTTGCAACGGCTCAAAGGTTCCGACTTCGACCAAACGAGCGAAGTTTGGCAGCATGCCACGGTCGATGCGCTCTTGCAGCAATTCAGGATCGAGGCCATCGACACCAAAAACGACTACACGAGTGTCGCTCGTCGGTTCGCTAGAACCACAGCCACCCAGTAGCAGTAATGCGCATGTAGCCAAGATCAAATAGCGAGCCATTAGGCGACCTCCTTAGCAGGATCGTCGCCAGCCGGGACAGGCTGAGCCTCCTTCGGCTTCTTGTCAGGTTTGCGATCGCCAAACAGCGGCTGACCTTGCAAATACGGAGGCAGGTTACATCCGAATAACTGCAATGCTGTCGGCGCCATATCCATCAAATCCGGAGTATCCGTGTTGATCTTACGATCACAGAACATCACCCCCGGAACTTCGCGCGGGTCAATGCAATGGTCGCCTGACCACGACTTGGTGTTATCGCTAAATGTCTCAGCTGGAACTGCACCAGTCGCACAATTCCAAGAGTTCCGGTAGCCGCGCACATAACCGGCAAATAGGTCCGGTGCCTCAAAAACATAAGGACCCGTAAAGATGTCCTCAGCATCAAATACTTCGCGGAAGATAGTTTGACCAGTCTTTGGATCCTCCAGCCTCATCAAGCCCTCCTGGATCTCCTTTTTGACCTGACGCAACTCCTCGCCTTCTTCGACAATACCGCCGCGCTCACGTGCCTTGCGATTGATAAACAGACCGGTCAAACCCAGTGAAAAGGCCTTAGTTTTCGACCAGTCAACATCCTGCAACCAATCACGACTGATCTGCTTTCCCGTTGCTTCATCGACCGAAGCATCGCCCTTTAGCACCAAGAACCCGTTGTCTCGCAGCCAGGCATTCAGGTTGACACCTCGCTGGAACTGACAGAATCCGTGGTCACTAATGATGAACAATACATCGCGCTTTGGGTCAAGCTTGGACTGCACCTCGGCGATGAGGCCGTCGGCTTTCTCGTAGATCTCAGCGATCTTGTCCTTACCCCACTCTGTGTCCTTTCCTTCGTTTGCCGGATGCTCCGGGTCAAGGTAACGGTGGAACATGTGCGAGACGCGATCCGTGCCGTCAAACACACAGACCACTGAACCTTTCCGGGTCGTCTGCAACGCGTCGAAAAGCTGTAGGCGTCGCTCTTCCCAGATATTCAGAGACTGCTTCCAGAAAGCCTCTTCGTCGATCACGCGCTCGTTCAGTGCCCAAGTATCTTCAGCTAGACCCAGGGTCGCAAAAGGACCGTGCTTCTTCGCTAGGTAGATCGAATACACCGTCGGGTGCGCAATCGGCATGATCGGGTTCGCAGGGTCGATCTGGATCGGCGTCATGTAGAGGCCGAACTCGGGATCGGTACCCATGCAGTAGAAACGCGCGATGCCGGCAGCCTTAGCGCCCCCATGCTTGGACTTGAACTCAAGCGTAATCCAGTCGCTGTACTCCTTGACACCCAGCTCGACAACCTGGTCATCACCCTTAGCGCCAATAGTCAGACGTAGCTTTTGGTTTTCACTCAGCACCTCAACCTTCATCGGAATGCGCATCGGCTCAGGCTTAGCCGCACCCGGATCTGCCGGACCGGTAATCGAGCAACGCACAATGTTTCCCTGACGCCCAACCATATTGACATCACCACCAGCCTCCGGGCCGGTCAACGAACTGTCAGTGGTCCAGAAACTAAAAGAACCCTGAGTGCCTTTGAGGTCGGGCACGCACATCCCGGAAAGACAGGCACCGTGGAACTTCTCCGGTGGAAAGGTGATTGGCACCCGAATGATGTTCGAAAAAATCTTCTTCTCGCCCAGAATGGCCCACCACGGCTTACCCTTACGAAGCAAGCGAATGCCACCAGTCGGCTTCTTGAAAAACTCCTTCTTACCGATCTTCAGAAGCGCCTTCTCCCCCTGGGTAATCTCAGTCGACGACAGGATCGGCAGGTAAGTGCAGGGGTCGCGAGTAATGAAGTCGAAGATATTGTGGCGCGAAGCGTCGACTCCTGTCGAAAAGCTCGACCAGGCGACCGGCGACATCGAAGGCCAGCTCGTCTGCAGTGGCGAGAAGTGCCCCTGCTGCGCAATGGCTTTCATGTTGGGCATCCGGCCCTCATCCATGAAGCGCTGCGCAAGCAGTGGGTCCATACCATCGAAGCCAATGATGACCATGCGCTTGGTCTCGCCCTTGATTCGCCCCTTGCCCGTCAGGACCCTTAAAAGGACCTTGACTGGATAGGCAAGCACGATAGCGACTGCCAAGAACAGGGCCCCGATGAGAACCAGGCCGCCAGACAAGAAGGCAACTCCCGCACCTGGCCCGATGTAAGCGGAGGCCGGCTGGGCCGCGGCAAACACGACCACCAGGGTGGAGAACGCGAGGAGGCGGGTGGGTCGACGGGTCATAGCAGCCCTGGCGCATGAAAGTGCACCAGAGGGAAGCACGGCTTCCCAGGAAGGGATTCTCACCCCTCCCCGGTCAAATTTCTAGGCACTCGTGGTCGCAGTGCCCGGAATCAGGCTTTGCGACTCTAGATATTCGAGAATGGCCGCAAGCGACTCTTCCGGCGACTGATTCTCCGAATACACCCGAATTTCCGGGCTTTCCGGAGCCTCGTATGGGTCCGAAATGCCCGTAAAGTTCTTGATCTCGCCGGAAATGGCCTTGGCATAGAGACCCTTGACGTCGCGATTGGTGAGCTCTTCGATCGAACATTCCGTGTAGACCTCGACGAAGTCACCGATCATCGTACGGCACTGGCCGCGCACGTCCGCGTAGGGCGAAATCGCAGCAGTCATGACGATGACACCGTTACGACTCAGCAACTTGGCGACGTAGCCAATGCGGCGGATATTCGTATCACGGTCCTCCTTCGAGAAGCCGAGGCCCTTCGAGAGGTTCTCGCGGACTTCGTCACCGTCGAGGATCTCGACCTTGCATCCGCGCTTACGGAGCTCAGGCTCGAGCATGCGGCTGAGAGTTGATTTACCGGAACCGGATAGACCGGTGAACCAGAGGCAAAAACCTTTGTGGTCACTCATTTCAGGATGATTGGCTTGGAGATGAAAACTTTCGAGGTGGATTACTTGAGCTTTCCTTCGAGAAAAGGAACTTCGAAGCACTTGTCGTGCATGATCGGGCCGTGGCCGAAATAACCAGCCTCGCCGAACAGTTCACCGTGGTCAGCGGTGACGATTACCCAAGTATCTTTGGGCAGCATGTCATAGAAACGCGGGAAAACTTCCTGATCGAGATACTTAACTGTGTTGACCTGACGCTGACGACACTTCTCAATCATGTCCATGTCCATGAACTCGCCTGACTCATTGTCGGAAACCAACGTGCCCTCGTCATCAATCTGGTTATCCAGCTTGCGAAAGATGCCGTTAACGCCGGAGATATGCGGCAGATCGTTCTTATCTTCGTCGGGCAGACCGTAGGGGTAGTGAGTTTCGCCTACGTTCATCAGATAGAACTGCGGACGGTTGCCGGCGATGCCTTTGGACTCGCGCCTCTTGTGCGACTCGATCTCATCCAGCATTAGATTCATATCGTTATGCTTCGGCATGAGCTTAAAAGTGGAAAAGTCGCGATTAATCCCTGTAGCCGGGTTGAGTACCGGCAAGGACACCAATCCATGTGTCTCATAGCCCTTATTCTGCAAATATTTCGGCAACCACAAGTGCGGAATCATCGCCTCAAATCCAGCTTCGTCAACGCCAAGACGGTCCTTAAACTTGTAGAGATCGTGCTTGTAGTACTCCGAAGCGTAAACCTCAGGTGGACTGGTATGCGGCACTAGGCCTGTTAACAGGTTGTAGTGCGAGGGAGCTGTCCACGACGCGTACGTGAAGCGACGCTCAACATTATCAAGACCACCGCAAAGCTTCGCAATGTTCTCGGGCTTGGCCGCCATGAACGAGTCATAACGGCAGGAATCCAGCGTGATCACGAACAGATGGTTCAGTTCGCGCTTCTTTCCAAACAGGCCAAACATGGATGGGCTCCCTCGTCTACAGGATGGGGTCAGGCGTTCGCCGTTTCTTTAGCGGCGTAAGCAGCGATCAGGATGTCAGCGACTTCCGGGCGGGTGAACTCAGCTGGCGGACGCTCACCATTCGTAAGCATCTCACGAACCTTGGTGCCGCTCAGAAAAATCTTATCTTCGTTGCTAGCTGGGCTGGATTTAGTCGAAGCCATTCCGCCAGTCAGTTTGCAGTAGAACGCGTGCTCAAAGAGAAGGGTGTCGATGCCTATCTCGCCGGGCTCGAAGTTCTGGAAGATTGCCTGTGCGTCGAAGGTCCCGTAGTAGGAACCAACGCCGGCATGATCGCGACCAATAATAATGTGCGTACAGCCGTAGTTCTGACGGCAAAGAGCGTGCAGGATGGCTTCACGCGGACCGCCATAGCGCATAGCCTGCGGGTAGACGCCCAGCATGGTGCGGTCGAGTGGATAGTACTTGGACAGCAACGCGTGATAGCACTCCATTCGGGTGTCCGACGGTATGTCGTCTGACTTGGTATCACCCACAAGAGGGTGCACCAGCAGACCGTCGGTCTGCTCAAGAGCAACCTTCGTCAGGTACTCATGTGCACGGTGAATCGGGTTACGAGTCTGGAAAGCAACTATGGTGTTCCAACCCCTCTCCGCAAAAGCAGCGCGCGTCTGCACCGGGGTGAGGCGATAGTCGTTGTGCTTCTCGTAACCAGGCAAGTTGGCAACCACTATGGCGCCTCCAACGTAGGTGTCACCGATCGAGCTCAAATAGCCCCACGCCGGATGCGACTCGTCAGCTTGACTGCCTGAACCGCTATAGCACTTGTCCAACTCGTTCTTCTTATCCGGGGCCCAGACATCGCTAACCTGCATGGTGCCATAAACGGTGCCATCTTCGCCCACCAGAGCAATCTCACTGCCCACAGCCGGAGCATCAAAGCCACCCTTGGTGGCGAGCACGACGGGCAACGGCCACGCGGTGCCGTTGGCGAGACGCATGTTGGCGACCACGCTGTCGTAGTCAGCCTGGCCCATGAAACCCTCTAACGGGCTCATCGCGCCAACTGCGATCATTTCCAAGTCGCTAGCCTCACGCGAATTCAACGGAAATTGAGGCAGTTGAGCCGCCTTTGCAATCAGGGCATCGCGTTCGGCGCCTTCGACCACGCGGTTAACCAGGGTTCCACCGTGAGGGGATATCATGTCTGCCTTTTATTATTTAGGGGTGTACTAGGAAATTGCTTTTCTTGTCGGCGCTCTACAGGTAGCCAAGATTGCGAAGCTTTTGCTTAACGATCTCGAGCTCATCGGGAGTGAACTCACCGGATTCCGATTTGGTCTCAACCTCGCCCATCAAGTCACGCAGCACAAAGACGATGAAGTCCGTGGGCGAAGAGAAGCCAGTGTTCTCGATGACCTGGTGAATCCGCCGGTAGAGCGGACGAGGGATCTTGACGGTTACCCGGGATTCCTTCTGCATGGCGCTTGCCGTGAAAACAGCCGAAAAGTGTACCCAGGAAAGAATGTTCTCGCACCCCTTTTTGGAGTGCATTTGGAGTGTGATTGGAGCCCACCTCGCGCAACGAGGCTTTCGGCCAGGCTTCGCAAGATCTTTCCCGAACGCGGACCTGTGTCTATCGGCCACGCCGCGCCCCGATTTGACCGCTTTGAGCTCCTCGGCACACCAAAGCGTCGCCAAACAGAACGTGCAGAAGCCCTTCCTCCTCAACAACTTCCAAGCAATGTCGCGCAATTTCTTGTCGAAATAACGCGAAGCGAGCTGGCAAGGCCCGCGTTATCATTCGCCCAGCGGCGAAACCGCCGCTTCAAGAACATGCGCCTCTTCACTCTCGGACTGATTTTCCTCGGCCTCACATCCTGCGGAGGCGAGGAAACCACTGACACCCAGACGACCTTTACCGACGCCTCGACCGCAGTCGACGCCGGCAATGCCGCGATGGCTTCTGGCGACTATGACGGGGCTGCCAACGCCTTCCGGTACGTCGTCGACAACCCGCCGAACGACCAGATCAAAGTCGACTATGCCATGGAGTTGTGCGCGGCCCTAGTCAGCGCCAAGAAGGAAACAGACGCGATGGAGGCCCTAACTGCCCTCGCCACTGACCACGCCAACCTGCTCAGCGCCACGAAACTCCAAGGCCTGGCCGACCGTCTGCTGAAGCCAGGTGCTGGCGCCAGTGCACGGGTCGCCGAACACGTCATGAACATCGCCAAGGACACTCTGCCCGAAGGAGAACTGGCCAAGTTCGATGTCGACAAGGTACAGAAGGGTGTCGCCGCTCTGCAATCTGGCGACCTCAACGCGCTAGCCGAACTCGGCTACGTGGGCGACTAATTCTCATCCGCCTCGCCAAGGACTCCTGTCTGCCAAGCGCAGATAGGAGTCTTCTCTTTTCTGAATCGTCGCCGGAACACCAAGCCAGGAGACCCAGCCTATAATCCGGGAATGCTGGCCCAGCACCCACGTGGCTCGATTGCGGCACCTCTGCTGCTGCTCGCCGCGTTGGTCTTCACCGTGGCCTGGATTCTCTTCCAGCCGGCCTCCCCCTACGTTCCGCTGACTCCGAGCAGCACTCCTACAGTCACGAGCAAAAGTCCAACGGAGGCGCGCGTCGAGAACACACCGATCGCGCAGGAACAGCGCTCTTCGGACTTAGTCAAAGCTACGGTGACCGTATTGCTCAGCAAGCCGGGATGGGCTGAGCTACCCGAGTCGGTTGTGGTAGTGCTACGTCCGACTGGGAATACTCCGGGTAAGCCGCACCGCGAACACACCTCGCTCGGCGGCGCTCTGGTGGAGTTTCACGACCTACTCTTTGGCAACTACCAACTAGAAGTTCAGGCGCTCGGCTTCGTCGATGCTCGGGTTGCTGTACAGGTCTCAAAAGAGAACGCCAATCCACGGCAGGTGGTCGCCCTACTGCCAGCGCGTGTCATTGTTGGCGAAGTGCGCAACAGATCGGGGCAATCTGTCGCGGGCATTGAAGTCAGCGCCCGTCCACAAGAGAAGATTGCTGGCTTCGTGCAAGCAACCGGAGTCGCGACCACCGACAAAACTGGGCGCTATGAACTCGGCCCCCTGCCGGAAGGTCGATTCTGGGTGCACGCTGGCCCTTTGCTGCACCCCATCAATGACCCGGTAAGCGTCGAAGTTTTCGGTGAGAAGGTCTTTCAAGATCTCAACGTCGGGCCACTCGCTTCGGTCAGCTTCACCATTACCAATGCCACCACCGGCGCGTTCATCTCTAGCGCACGTGCTCAGATTCAACGCATGGGCGCTGGCGAACGCGGTCATAGCGAATACCGGAGCGCCGACGGTGAAGGTGTGATCACCTTTGCACATATCCCCCCGGGTGAATACACAGTGACCGTACTTGCCGCGGATTACCGCACCACTACTCGCACCTACCTAATTGAAGAGGGTGCGGACGGGAAGCAGCGCATCACGCTAATTCCGCTAAGTCAATCGCTTTGAGCCAAAGCTCCAATTGACAAAATCCTCCCTCTGTCCTGGCCGGCAATCCTGTCATTGTTGCTGCGGGCGAGTTAGATTCTTCAGAATAACCCTAGTTCCACAACGCATCCGATGACCCCCGCCACCCTGATCGACCCCAGTCAATACCCGCTGGATCAAGCGGTCCTTGACCTCGAAGGCGTCCAGAAACTGATCCCGCATCGCTACGAATTCACACAGGTGCACAAGATCTTGGCATTTGATGACGAAGAACAAATTTGCATTGGCTACCGCGAAGGTTCGGAAGATGAGTTCTGGGTGCGTGGCCACGTACCAGGCCGCCCGATGATGCCAGGCGTACTGATGATCGAAGCTATGGCCCAGACTGGCGTGGTGCACGGCCACTCTCGCTGGGGCATGCACGACACACACAAGTGGGTCGGCTTCGGCGGTGTCGAGAAGGTGCGATTCCGGGGCATCGTCGAGCCGGGTGAAAACCTCTACATCCCAGGACGCATGGTTCGCGCGGACCGCCGCCGTGGCTATCTCAAGTGGGAAGGCCAAGTACTGCGTGAGAACGGCGAACTCGTGTGCGAGGCCACCGTCATCGGCATGTCCTTCTAGGCCTCTGCGGCCGAATCGACTTCTGGCTCAAGAATCGCAAGCACGTCAAGGGCAACACAGTGACATGCTGTGTCGAGTAACTCGCTGAACGAAGGATGGCAGCGGCCGTCATCGCCAGATATAGCTTCCTTGATGTAAGTACCGTGCTGGGATCGGATCGTGATCCAAAATTTTCCCGCTTCGCCTTCGGTCGCCGGAAGAAACTCTAAGAGATCAATCCAGCGCTCGCGATCTAAATCGGCGCGCCGATGCACAACGCGCTGCGGCGTTTTTTGCACGAGCGTCGTTCGACCAGACGCTTGCAACTCGGCTAGTTTAGCCTCAATCGCAGCATAGTTCGCGTCGCAATCCACAAGCGCCCGATACTCCTTTGCGCAAAGCATCTCCTTGAGCTCGACGACGCGACTCTTGCTCGAGTAGCGTAACCCAACAATCTCGAGACGCCCTTCGTTGCGTCGATTAACCTCCGCTGCTAGATCTTCCAAATCTATCTGCGGCACCTTAGCTCGCAACACCTCGAAGACGAAAGGTCGCCCTTCGCCCAGCATGCGCACGTCCATGTCTTCGCGTCCCGCACCGTGAAACTTATTGCGGCGCGCCTTGAAGCGCGGCATCGCTACCCAAGCGAGCAGTTCCTGCACGGAATCACGTGTCAACTTGCCAAATCCCTCGCAGGCGTTGCAACCCTTCCCCTTGCACTGCGGGCAATAGAACTTGGTCTGTGGAAGGTCGCGTGTGAGCTTGCGATAGCGTCCCTCGACGAAAACTCTAGCTGGAGAGTTCCCGGACAACGAATTCGGACGAGGTGAGGATGAGGACTCAGGCAAGGCTAGAATGCGGCCGTGTGGCCGGAACTGTTCACAATCGCTGGCTTTCCACTGCGTAGCTTCGGCTTCTTTGTGGCCATGGGCTTTCTCGTCGGCGTTCAGGTCTCGGGATGGCTATCCAAGCGTCATGGGACCAATCCCAAAACGGATGTGGAGCACATTCCGGATGTCAGCTGGTACGTGCTGATCGGCGTCATTGCCGGAGCTCGCCTGGCTTACGTCCTCGTCAACCTGCCGTACTACCTCGAGCATCCCGGCAAGATCTTCATGATCTGGCAAGGCGGCCTAGTCATGTACGGCGGAATGATTTTAGCCCTGACACTCGGTATCTGGAAGGCACGCCAGCTAGGTATGCATATTTGGCAGACCGCTGACTACTGCCTGACCGCGGCATTTCTGGGCCAGGCCGTCGGCCGCATCGGCGGCCTGATGGTCGGTGACGACTACGGCAAAGTCGTACCTGATACAACCTCGGGCGGCACACCTTGGTACGCGATTCGTTTCCCCGATCCGCTCCCTGCCGGCTCAGCTTTCCCGCCCGAGCTGGCTGGCCTCGCTGTTCATGCCACACAGCCATACATGACACTGAAAGCACTAGCTGTGTTCGGCATTGGGATGTGGCTTCTACCGCGCAAGAAGTTCCACGGGCAAGTCACCTGTCTGCTACTGATGGCCTACGCGGTGCTACGCGCCTTCGTCGAGACATTCCGTGGTGATGCGCAGGCGCGTGGCGGGATCTATCGCGAGGGCCTCACCCCCAAAGACATTACGGATAAGCTCACCGAACTGGGCGTGGCTGCACCGAACGGACGCATTATCGATCTTGAAGGCTACCGTGAGCTACTGCGCCAAGGCACCGCAGGCGTGCAAGCGGAACTACTGATCTCTACCTCGCAGATGGTCGCCATAGCAACCTTTACCATCGCCGCAATTCTCTACTATCGTCTATGTAAGTCGCCTTCCTCGGCCCTGAAAGACTAGGCGATGGTCTTTGTCGCGGGCATTGATGAGGCAGGCTACGGACCCTTCGTCGGCCCTTTCGTTGTCGGATTCAGCCTTTTTCGCGTCACCGATTGGGAACTCGACCTATGGAAGGTGCTTGAATCTGCTGCCAAGAAGAAGCCGGCACGCGGCGATCGTCTGAGTCTTTGGCTCAACGACTCCAAAAAAGTTCACAGCGGCAAGTATGGGCGCGAGCGTCTGGAGCGCAGCGTAGCCGCCTTCGTGGAACTAGCCAATGCCGGACTACCTGCAGCCGACGACGGCCTCGATCAATTCGTGCGATCGGCACCCAGTGGGCCGGCCCGCTGGCTGGACGCTGCACCCTGGCTCGGCCGCATGGAAGAAGCCCTCTGCCCGCTGGTTTCGGAGGACCGCGCACGTCTCGATGCCGCCGCCTTGCGACGCGCCCTTGAGCCGACCAGCTGCAGCCTGGATGACTTTGGCTGCCGCGCAGTCCCCGCAGGCGAATGGAACGACTGGATCGCGCGCACCGACAACAAAGCAGAGGCGCTTTTCTCGGTCACCATGGATGTGGTGCGACATCTACTCGCGCGCACGGGGCATGCTCCCCTGCGTATCGAACTTGATCAGCATGGCGCGCGACGGCAATACGGCCCACGCCTCTCGCGCGCGCTTGGCCCCGATCGCGTCGAGCGACACGGCGAAACGGAAGGTGGCTCGGCCTACACCCTGCACTTTGGTAAACGTGCTGTGCAGTTCCGCTTTTCGCAGAAGGCTGACGAAAATCACGCCCCTGTCTCACTCGCCTCGCTCGCAGCCAAACTCGTGCGTGAGCGTTGCATGGATCGCTTCAATCGCTGGTGGGCCAAACGACTGCCTGGGGTCCCAGCGACCAAGGGCTACGGGGTGGACGGCAAGCGCTGGCTTTCTGAAGCCGAACCGCAGGCACAAAAGCATACGGACCCAGCGCTATTACGCCGGGTCCGCTAAGAAAACGATCAGTCCTTCTTATCTTCTTCGCCCTGCGAAAAGAACTGGAAAAAAGGATTGGTCGGATCAATTTCTTCTTTCTTCTTACTGGCCTTCGGATCCTTTCCGTAGTCATCTTCACGACGACGACCCTTGCCGCCCGGACGTCCACCTCGACCTCCAGGGCCATGCCCACCACCGGGGCCACCTCGACCGCGACCACCTTGACCGCGACCACCTTGACCCTTTGGTCGGGTGCTGCGCACATAGGAAGGCCCGTTGCCCGCCGACTCATCGCCACTACGACGACCGCCACCACCTCCGCGAGGAGCATCTTCGCTCCGCAGCGAAAGGCGGAAACGCTGCTTCTCGAGATCGACGGAAACCACACGTGCCTCGACCTCTTGGCCAACACTCAGCACCTGCTTTGGATCCTCGACGAACTCATCAGAAATTTCGCTGATGTGAACTAGGCCTTCCGTACGCGCTCCGACATCTACAAAGGCTCCGTACTCGGTCACTGCAGTGACCTTACCCTTCATGCTCGAGCCCACTTCCAAGGAGTCGAGGCCTTTGCCGCCTCGACGACCACCCCGCATTGGACCACGCCCGCCTTTAGGGCCACCCGGACGACGACGTCCGCGCCCGCCACGCTCGAGCCCTTCACGCACGCGACGAACGACCGACTTATGCCATCCATTATCACTGAGGATGTCCTCCCACGGAAGATCCAAGACCTTATTAGGCTCCCGCAACAACTCAGCCAACTCAACTCCACCTGCTGCGGCAGCAGTATGCAGCGCATTGAAGTAAACCGGGTGTAGCGAACGCGTATCGAGCGGGTTTCGAGAACCGCGCACGCGAAGTAAACACAGAGCAGCACGCTCGGACGCACCATCCAGACCCATGCGATCGATCAGATCAGCAACCGAAAGGAAACTCGCCGTCGATCGCTCGATGACCAATCCTTCGGCGTCGACCCCCGGAACCATGCGGAGCACTTCGAGCGACGCTGTGTTGGCTTCGACTCCTTTATCAATCAGCAACGAACGCAGAAATGTCACTTCAAAATCTTCCATCCGGCGCGGGTTGACCTCGCCACGGAACGAGATGAAGGAGCGCACGATATGCGGGGTAACTAGTGCAGCACCACGCGGATCCCAAGCGAAGCGAGCTACCAAATAAGCGGTCCGCTCGTCATGACTGAGCAAGGTTTCAGCACCGCGTCGTGCAACTTCACGCTGCTGCGTACGAACCACAGACATCGGAACGTGAGCCTGGCGCACGCGTGACTTCCGCGGGGAACTTTTCTCTACGTCACCCCCCTCACTTCCTTCTACCAAATCCGACGATGCATCAAGCTTAGGAACCATCTTGACTAGACGCTGCGCCAGATTGCGCGAAGCAGTATCGCCCTGGTAAGCAATCAGATCCGGACGCAAATCGCCCAGCAAAGTCGTCAACTGTGACTCAAGCTCGTCAGACTTGGGGTGCAACATGACAGCACGAACGTAATCACCATCAGCATTGACTAGCGCAGCCTGCACTTTGCCACCGCGCGCCGAGCAGAGGCCAATCACTGGGCCCTGATGACGCCCACGGTTGAGCGCAAAGTCGATCTGATCCCATGCGTTGCGCAGTGACTCGGTTTCGGCGGTACGCTTGAGCGAAGCGCGTGCCTCTTGCACAAAGCGCGGCATACGCTCATCTCGTGCAAATTGCACAAATGCCTGAATGTACTTGTCACGTTCCTGGGGCGGAAAGCCGCCGAGCTCTTCAGCCAACTTAGCCAGCCCGGCCTGCGGCCAATCGAAGTTGACCATAAGCGCATGCGCACGTTCGCCACGACGCACCTGCAGATACTTGGCCGGTGGCACGTGCGCCAAGGCCGACGACCAACCAATCAGCGACTCATAAGACTTGCGGTCAACCTCTTCCCTGTCTGTCGCAGCAATCGACAGTGAAGCATGTTGGCGAAACGAAGTGCGCAAGGCGGAAGCAGTACGGAAATCTCCGCGAACCTGTGTCAGATATGCATCGAGACCTTCGGTGGCACCCGCTTCTCCTTCGCCGGATTCTCCACGCATAGCTTGCAAGGAAAAGCCTACATCCTCAAGTTCTCCCTCATCCTCAGCGCCCTGAAGAGCTTCGATCAAGTCACTACGCTCAGCCTGTTCGCAGGCCGCACGCAGGTTGTCGAGCCGGCGCTCAAAACTGGCGCGTATGCGCACCTTCTCACAAAGAATCTCAAAGGCGAACGGATCTGAAAATAGACCTGCAAGGACCGGATCACCGGTACGTAGCCAAAGAGGG
>JAKVCF010000046.1 GCA_022447335.1 Planctomycetota bacterium
CACTCGATTAATCAGGATGCGGTGGTCATCTTTCCAATGGAGGTAGCGCTTCGGAAGAGCGCGCCCCCCTGAAAACGTACCCGCAGTCGACTCAGGGGGCGAATACGGACTATGTGGATCCATGTAATGCACGAAAAGATGTAGCGGCTGCCCGCCCGCCTCAACCATCTCACTATGTAAGCGAAGGGCTGAGTCGGTGGTGTAGCGACTCATGCCCGGCGGTAACAAGTCAACATCATCTACACGCAACCACCGGGCGAGCAAGTTCTGCGAACGGCGTGGGTTGACCAACCTCGCCAACCAAGCGGTGCGGCCAGCCGAGCGCATAAAGAAAAATCGGCGTCCATAAGTTGCACGTGAGTTATCCCAGCTCTCATAACCTGGCCAAAAGTAGTTAGCCATAGCGTTTGAAACGACGCCTGCCGTGCGATAGCCAGCACCATGCAGACGCTTGGCCATCATCTGATCTAGTGGCACACGCACGAATTCAGAGTTTTGCCCGACGACGTGTTGTTCTGGCGACAAGCCCGCTAGCATGCCGATATGACCCGGCACTGTTTGATTGCTCGTCGAATATCCCGCAGCGTGCCAAGCGGCTTCGCTGCGTAATTCTTCGAAGACCGGTAGCACGAAACGATCGTCGCGACGCAAATCAGTACGTAATGTGTCGATGCTAACGACAACTAGATCTGGGGCATCTGAAGCCACAGTGTCGTTCCCGCGCGCTAGATACCTCTTCTTGATTGCGTCCAGCTCACTATCGGGATAGGGCGGAGCAAGCACGATGTCGGTCTGCACCGCAGCGGGGCGCAGCCAGGTAAACAGTGTCGCGAAAGCCACTAGGGCCAGCGCTAAGAAGTGCAGCTTGCTGCATCCACCCAGTAAGCGAGTGAACGGCATCGGCAACGCAAGTAACAAAAGCACTCCGGCAGGGATCGACCAAACCACAAAGCCCAGTCCCATCGGCAGCCCCCCAATGTACATAGCTAGCGCCTCGGGCAGAAAACTGATCAAGATCGGCATGACGCCGAACAGTAATCCGGGCAGAAAAGCGCCACGGTGGTCAACCTGAACCCGCGCCTTAGCAAAGATTGGCAGGTGCAAGCCAGCCCAAGCTAAGGCAGCAAATATGAGAGCGGACGCCATCGTGCCCCCGATCGTGAGTAATAGATACTCACGGGCAAGCACAGCTGAGCCCGAAACCGGGATCAGAGTCCAGGCGTCGATCAGCGCGCCGATAGCGGCTCCAGCCAGGAAGCTCCGCAACATGGTCCAGATTCTAAGGATGTCGTCCGAAGAGTCGGTAGCGCCCATTCTCTCTTCGGCGGGCCCTTGTTGAAACCACTTATACTTCTGACGTGACTCCCCGCTCGCCAGTGCTCCGTGTGCTTTTGGCCACGCTCGCCGGCTTCCTGTTCACAATGTTCGCCATCTGCGCGGCATACACTTGGCAGGAGTCAAAAGCGCAGCTGTGGGGGGAATTGGGCTATGGCTGGCTCAGTTTCGATGCTTGGGCACGGGCCTGGGAAGTCAAAGAGGCTTTCGCCGGGGCCATACTCACGTTTGGCTTGGCCATTATCGCGGAGTTCACGACAAAACGAGCCTCCCCTGTGCTTCGCCTGATCGGCTGGGGCGAGCGCTTCGCGGCACACCCAGCTACGGTGGGCATGCTGCTGGCCCTGACTTTCGGCCTCCCTCGGCTTGCAGCAAATATCAGCAAGCCAACGCCGCCAGCCGAAGCGAAGAACCTGCTCTATGTCATGGTCGACACGTGGCGCGCCGACCACGTGGGTTGGTTGGGCTATGAGCGACCTGTCACACCAAAACTTGATCAGTTGGTGCGCTCCGGAGTCGTCTGTGAACGCGCCATTTCAGCTTCCGGCTGGACTAAGCCATCCGTCGCAACCCAGCTCACCGGCTTGCTCCCCTCAATACATGGCGCGGTCAGCCAGCCAGTCCGCCGGCCTGATGGCTCGCAGGTCCCGGTCAATGGCACCATGCTCCCACCAGGTGTGACGACTTGGATCGAGACACTGCGCGGCCGCGGCTGGGAAACGGCAATGTTTTCAGCCAACCCGAATATCTTGCCGTCGCATGGGTTTGACCAGGGCGCCTCCCACTTCGTCGACTATGTAAATCATCCAGAAAATACGGACGGGTTCGACCACGGGCGCGCCGAGCACATGCTTCCTGATGTTCGTGAGTGGATCGATGCACAGGCAACAGAGGGGGGGCGATTTGCCGCATACGTGCATCTAATGGACCCTCATTATCCCTTTGTTGCGCCCGCGCCATTCAAGGGAACCTTCGACAAAACAGGGCTAGACTTCCAGCTCGATGGGATTATTTGTGGCCAGTGGGTAAATGGCGAGTTGAATAGGGACGACATCGGCGAACGCGAACTAGAGCGAATCAAAGCCATCTATGACGAGGAAATTCTTTATACGGATTACTACCTCGCCCCGTTCATCAAAGGAATTCAGCGTGATTACCCCGACACGGTGGTCGTGCTTATCAGTGACCATGGAGAGGAGTTTCTTGAGCACGGTCAACTAGGCCATGGTCAATCGGTCTATGCCGAGTTGGTCAATGTGCCACTGGTCATTTGGGCACCCCAACTTGAGCCCGATCGGATTCCCTGGCAAGTTCGCTCGCTCGACGTCCTGCCTACTCTGATAGAGCTCGTAGGCACCATACGCAGCGAAAAAGACCTCCCCTTGCTCGGATCCAGCCTGCTTGATATTGAAGACGGCCACCGCCTCGCGCTGATGGAGTCGGGCGGTGATGAACGGCCGCCGTGGCACTGGCGCTCGGTGTCGGACGGCGAGTACAAGATGATCCAACGCCTGGAAAACCGACCAGATATGACTGAGACTCAGGATCAGATCCCGGTTCTTGACCCGCGCGAAACTGAAAATGGCAACTATATGCTGCTCTACCAGCTCAGCACAGACCGCGCTGAGACCACGGATCTGTTCGAATTGGACAAGACTCGTGCCCGCCGCCTCCGCAGCCTTGGTGAAGACCAAATCAGATCGTTGCACACTCAACTTGACTGGTTTGGCACTGAGCATATCTACAAGTTAGGTACTAAGTCAGGGGGGCTCGGCGCCGACGCCGATCAACTGGCCAAATTGGGTTATGCCGACCTCGAGGACCAATAACAGGTGCTCAAAATTCTTACCAAGAATTTTGGCACGAATTGGACCCTGAAAGCGTTCTAAAGACGAGACTTCTGCCGCCTCTGCCCTGGGGCTAGAATCAGCCGCATCAGGCGGCCCCCTGATTACGCAAAGCTCATGCTCTAAGGCTTGTCGACTCGACGGAAATCCAGCAGGCATCAGTATTTCCTGCCGAATAAGACTTAAGATTAATGCTCGGGATTTGATGATCTAAAGATCAAACTCATGTCCCGCGCTTAGCCACGGCTCGGCGTACTCAGCCAAACATGAACGACCCCGCCCAAGACATCCTCTCAACGCCAACGCAAGTCGGCCAGCTTGAGGACATCCCTGGAGCGAGTCAGCGCGCTGAGTTCCTGCGCCTGCTGCCCAAGCTGCGTGACATCGCAGGCCGCGATCGCAACTTTGCAGTGTCCTTTGCTAGCTCGCTACCCGGCGAAGGCACAACCACTGTCGCCGCACAGTTCGCTATTGCTGCAGCCCAGTCCGGCGCAGGTGATCGAATCGCGCTGATTGATGGGCACCTCGAAGGAGCCATGCTGCACGAACTACTTGGCGTCGACCATTCCCCAGGCGTGTTCGAAGTCTGCAACGAAGGGGTGCCACTTCGTCAGGCAATGCAGGGTACCGAGCTTGAGAACCTTGATCTACTTACTGCGGGCCGCATAGAAAGCAGCTCGGGTTACCTCAACTCGCTGCGCTTCCGTGAAATCGTGACGGAGCTATCAAATGAGTACGACTTGGTTGTTCTGGATTGCCCGCCGCTGGCATCCGGCCATAGCTCGACTCACCTCCCGAAAGAAGAGGCAATGACTGTCTTGGTAGTCGAAGCAAGTTCTACTAACCGCGAGGTCATCGACGCCACTCGCCACGAGCTCGTCTTAATGGGCGCCAACGTCATTGGCGTTGTCTTAAATAAGCGCCGATTCTTTATCCCGAGTTTCGTCTATCGCCGCCTGTAGTCATGCGTGAGACTTTACTTCCGGCACTCACTCGTAGCATCAGCTGGATCCTGCTCGGGATCTTAGCTCTTCTGCCATCTTGCTCGAGCCTCTTCCCACACGATCGAGAGCACGAGTCAGGCTTCATCGCCACAGTTCACCCAACTGCATCTGACGCGGCCGACGAAGGCCGCCCCATTGAAGAGTCGCGTTACTTGCCACGCTACTCACTGAACTCGGGAGATAGCGTGCAAGTAGCCTTTGCTGTGCGCTCGATCGAGCCCAGCGCTGACTACGTCATTGATCCTGGCGATGTGATTGAAATCAAGGTGCTCTTCCACACGGAAGTAGATGGCACCTACAACGTGCGTCCAGATGGGAAAATTTCACTGCCATATAAGAGTGACTTCCGGATCGCAGGACTCACCCCGCAAGAAGCTTCGGATGAGATCTCAACGCTGTACAGCGACATTTTCCGCGACCCCTCAGTATCAATTCAGCTGAAGGATTCGGGCCTGCGCATCGAAAACCTCCGCCAGGTTTTCAATTTCGGCGCTCAAGGCCCGACACAGACTTACCAGCTTGGTCCGGACGGCTATGTAAACCTGCCAGTCGTCGGTGAATTCCGTGCCGCAGGACTGACAATCGCGCAACTCGAAAACGTCGTCAACGGTTCATATACGCGCATGGCCCCCGAGGTCGCTTGCACTATCACCCTGACGGACACCTCGGGCTATGGCATCTTTGTCATGGGTGAAGTCGAGGAGCCGGGTCGCATCGCAATAACCGGCCCAACCACCGCCGCACGCGCTCTGGCGCTAGCCGGGGGCCACCGCCTCGCCGAAGCAGATCTATCAAAGTGCATCCTACTTTCACTGGATGTGGGATCCGGTGAGGCCATTGCTCAATACGTCGACCTCGAAGCTGTGCTCCAGCGCGGCGACATCTCGCGTGACGCCTTTCTCGGCCCGAACGATGTCCTCGTTGTGCCGTCTAAGCGCATCGTCGAAATGGACCGTTGGGTCGATCAATACATCGCCAAGCTCCTGCTGTTCCGCGGGGCCGGCGCGAACGTCTCGTACCGCCTGAACTAGGAGCCCCTGCAGTGAGCGAAAAGTTCATCGATCCTCGATCTGGCGCCGAGCAAGGTGTGGCTGAGCGCCTGTTCCGCTCTGAGTCGGCGCGAGACCTGTTCACCACGATTTATAAGCGGCGCACGCTCTATTGGACGATCCTTGTCGTCTTTGCGGCGGCCTTCTACTTCCTCGCGATGCGCTTGCCAGAGAAGTTCACTGCAACCGCACGTGTGCGATTTGACTCGCGGCTCGAGCGAGAAGTAAGTCAAGACGAAGATAACCCGGAACGCTACCGCTACCGGATGATGACCGCGCCTGACGTCGCAGCTGAAATTCAGCTCTTCCAGGCTCGTGAGGTGCGCGCTCGTGTCGCAGAAAACCCCGAAGTCTTCAACGACACCCCGTATAAGAGTATGCCCGAGTGGGATGAGCGCTCGGATGAACAGAAGCAGCAAGCCTGGATGCGCTACCTATTCGGTGGGTTCTCAGCCCAAGGTATTCCAAACACCAATCTAGTGGTGCTGAAGTTTGAAGACTGGTCGGCGCAGCGCGCAGCCATGCTCGCCAACTTGCTAGGCGAGGCCTACGTCGCCCACCGCACACAGCCCTCAGAAGCGCAGCTTGAACGCATCCAAATGCTGCGCATTGGCCGTGACGAAGCGCAGAGAGATTTCCGTATCGCTATCGGCACCCTAGACGAATTCCGTAAAGATGGTGGTCTAAGTGGTAGCTCAGCTTCGGATGAAGTCTTCAAGTTACAGGATTCGCGCGGCGTCGTCAGCGTGCGCCTTGCCGAAGCGCAAAGTGCGCTAGCAGGACTAGATGACCGCTATCAATCAGTGTCGACAATCGACCGTGAGCGCCAAGACCTGATCAAGGCACTTCCTGAAATCGGATCGAATAACCTGATCAACAGTCTCGAAGATGAGATTCGGCTCATCCGCGCACGCTACAACCAGGAGCTGCTGCATAGCACCGATCTGCATGCGCCGGTAATCCTGCTCAAGCAAGAGTTAGACGATGCAAATGCACGTCATGAAACCGCAGTGCAATCGGTCTTCGAAGGCCTACTCTTTCAGCTGCAGGCTAGCGTCAGCGAGAAGGCGGCTGAAGTACAGTCCTTCTCGGATGAACTCGGCTCTGTCAACGCCGAGATCTCGCGCCTCGCTGACCTACAACCACAACTCGACGAGCTATTAGTTGAGTACGAAAGCAAGCGCGAAGCGCTACAGCTCGCCCAAAAGCGACTGAGCGCTGCTGAGAACTCGGGCGCCCAACTGCCTGAAGTCATTGTGTCGCTGGCCGGCCAAGCTGCGATTCCAAACGACCGCACCATGCCGCCGCCGATGTGGCTGATTTCAGTGCTTGCCATAGCGCTCGGCCTGTTCCTCGCGCTGACCACTGTCTTCGTCGCGGGCTACCTTGATCGCACTCTCGACACGCCGGGCGAAGCGGAACGCGAACTCGGCCTGCCCGTGCTCGCTACCATCCAAAATGAGCGAGGCTTCCAAAGCAAGCGCCGCAAGCGGCGCTGAGCCCCGCCGAGACGAGCACGTCCAAGTCGCGAAGGGGGCAGGACTGACCGGCATCGGTGCGGTGCTGGAGGGATTACTCCGCTACCTGTCAATACTTCTGGTCACAAGCCAGTACGGCAAGTCGGCTTACGGTGTGTTTGGCTTCGCGATGACCATCAATGAGCTCGGCCAGCGCGTATCGTCAGCCGGATTGCACGATGGCGTTATGCGTCAGGTCGCGGTGCACAATGCCGCCGGCGAAATGGCGCAAGTACGTGGCGCAATTCGCTTTGCCGCCAAACTGATCTTGGGGATTGGCCTTCTTTACGGCGTGGGTCTTTGGCTACTTGCAGAACCAGTCGCAGATCGCCTGCCTGAGGAAGGCTCTGAAGACGTGCCGCGCGACATCGTCGTACAGGTCATCAAGATTTCCTGCTTTGCCCTGCCAACTACTGCGCTACTGATGCTGATGGGCCGCACGCTGCGCGCCCTAAAGCAAGTTGGCGCCCAGGTTATCGTGCGCTCCTTCGTGCAGCCGCTTAGCCGCGTTGCTCTGATCGGCCTCTTCCTGCTACTACTCGGTCCCAAGAACCTAACTGGCCTGGCATGGGCCATCGTGATCTCGGCGGGCAGCGCCTGCGCCCTGGGCACTCTATACGTACATCGTTCTACGCGCTGGCTCGACCCGCGAGCCAAGGGCGAACTCAACAAGCGCGAGTTCATGAACTACGCGCTACCCCTGATTGGGGTCGACATCGTTGTCTTTTTCTCGCTAACGGCCGACGTCTTCCTGCTTGCTCTGCTGAATCAGGATCAGGGTGCAATGGGCAGCTATCAGGCAGTTATTCGCCTGCTGCCAATCCTAAGCATCCCCCTCTTCCTATTCAGCTCACTGCTGACCCCTCTTTCGGCGCAACTCTATGGAGAAGGGCGCATGGACGACCTGCGTAGTCTCTACCGCACCTCAGTGCGGTGGATCTTCGCCATCAGCCTACCCTTCGCGATTATTGGATTTATGTGGGCGGAACCCATCCTCGGTCATCTCGGTGAGGGATTTGAAGAAGGAGCCCCCGCTTTCATGTTGATGGCGGGCACTCTGATCATCAACGGTTTTGGCAATCCTGCGGGCTATGCCGTCACTATGGCTGGCCACAGTCGACTGACACTGATGAACGCAATCATCTGTCTGATAGTCGTAGCCTCGTTGGCCTACTGGCTGATTCCAATTTATGGCATCTTGGGGGCTGCCATTGCACGCGCGGGAGCCCTTCTCACCAACAGCGCGCTAACACTCACCCAGGGATGGATAATTCTTGGTCTGAACCCGCTCCACGGCGCACTGATGAAACCGGTCTTTGCCGGCTCAATCGCTGGCATGGCTGTATGGAGCCTCGCCAAAGCTGGATTGCTCGGAAACTCGCTTGGCGCAGCTGTGCTAGCCGGCGTAATTCTGAGCGCTATCTATGCAATCATTCTGAGCATGCTCGGTCTTAGCCAACAAGACAAGGATGTGCTGTTCGCTGGCAGCAAGCCACTTCATGGCCTAACGCGCAAAATCGGAGGGCGGCTTGGCCGATAGAGGACTATGAGCCCCTTGGCACGTGGACTCCCAAGGCTAATTTTGGCAGCCCTGATTGCAGTTGCCATGGCCGGAGCCGCACTTGGCCTGACACTCGCCGGCAAGGCGGCAGTACTTCCGGTACTGGTGCTGATCTTCGGCCTCATAGGATTGTCGTTGGTACGCGATATCGAGTACATCGCCTTCCTGACGCTTGCGGCCTCTATACCGATCCGCCTCAACATGCGCCTAACCGAGCCGATGGAGTACGCGCGCGCGCACTCCGCAAACGGCTTCATTATTAGCCTGACAGACTGTTTGGCAATCGTGCTTCTAGTTGGATGGGGCCGCCGCATTCTGTTCTATGACCAGCCCATTCGTTGGGCACCCAGCATCACCATCCCAATGTTGCTACTTCTTGGGTGGGTGATTGCAGGTGCAGTACAGACCGTCACAGACCCAATTTCGGCAGTACACATGACGCTGAAGTACGTCGAATGCTGCCTAGTTCTCTTATACCTAATCAACAACATCCGCCCAATCCAGGAATACATCCGCCATTCGCTGGTGATGTGCGGCATACTCGCTTTCGAAGTCATGTTGGGCTTAGGTCAAGGGGCGACTGGCGGATTTAACTTCGGGATGGAGGCGCTGGGCGCGCCGGTTAAACGTTCAGTGGAGCGCACTGGATCACGTATTACTGGAACGATCCCGACACCAAACGCCTTCGCGTCGATCTTATCGACCTTCATCCTCTTTCCAATTATCTTGCTTTTCTCGCAAATCCGCGTGCGCAAGATAGCACTAACGGGACTGATCGTACTGACTGGCTTTGCCATGCTTGGCACCAAATCACGCGGAGTCTGGCTGTCGAGCTCGATCGTTTTCGGATATCTAATCTTCGCACTACTGCGCACGCGATTCTCTATTACGCGCGCTAGCTTCGGCGTCACCTGGATCGTAATCATACTCGGAGTCGTGGCTTTCATTACGCCAGGTGTGACCGAACGACTATTCGCTGATGACTTTGGATCGGCAGAATCTCGGACTTATATGATTCAGATCGCGACCAACATGATGGAGGCAAAGCCCTGGTTCGGTTTCGGTTGGGATAACTACACTCTCTACTTCAGCGCCTATGATGACACCGACATCATGCACTCGGAAGCCTTCCCTTTCGTAGTACACAACGGCTGGGCTTACATGGCGGTTGAATATGGCCTGCCTGCAGCTGGGCTGATGATACTGATTTGGATCATCGTCTTAAAGCGCACACTACGCCTCATGCCCGAATCATGGAGCTTCCCAGCGATGGCCGCCTTCTTCCTACCGTGGGGCTTATTGGCTCGATTTATTCAAACTCCGCTATACGTTAATCAGCCCCTAAATGATTTATCGGTCTTTTACCTTCTAGGAATGTGCCTGGTCTTCCGCGAGCTGGCTGATCGTGACGCAGAGCGGCGCGCACAGAAACTGCCTGACCCGATCGTAGTAGCGCCATGAATACGGTCCCGGTGATGAGCTTCCACAGTGTCGGGGACCATGGGCTCCCCGGTGACATGCGGCACTTGACCACATCGCCTGAAGTTCTTGAAGGCGCACTGCGATGGTTAAAAAAGCGCGGCTTTGTAAGTGTGACGCAGCAGCAGCTCTTCGGCCATCTCGCACACGGGAAAACTATTTCTGACCCCGCCGTACTACTCGCCTTTGATGATGGCTATCTCGACAACTGGGTTTGGGTTAAGCCGCTGCTCGAAAAATACGGCATGCGTGGTGTCATCTACGTAACCAGTGAGTTCATCGAGAGCGGCAAGAGTGTGCGCCTCGACGCCGGCCACTTATGGAGGGGCTCCGTAACGCGCGATGCATTGCCAGGCCTGGGTTACTGCAACTCTGCCGAGCTACGTGCGATGGCGCAAAGCGGCGTACTGGAGCTGGGATCGCATCTAATCACCCACAGCTGGCTGCCCACCTCAGGCAAGATACTCGATTTCCACCGACCAGACGCAACATACCCCTGGGCCTGCTGGAATGCCGCTAGCGAAGAGAAGCCGCATTGGCTGCACTGGTCGGAAGCGGATTACGGTCGCGTGCTGCCCTGGGGAACCCCGATCTACGTGAACGCGCGCAGCCACGCCCAGCCCGCGGCTACTCCTGACCCAGAAGTCGCTGCAGCTCTTACCTCAGCCGCTAGCGACCCGACTTTCTTCGCGCGCGACAACTGGCGCGAAGAGCTGCGTCGCGTCGCTGTGCAAGCGGGCTGTAAAGAAATTGACGACGCCCTGCACGCCCCTCTCGTCGCGAAAGAGACGCGCGACGAATTTGAAGCCCGCTTTGAATCCGAATGTCGTGAATCGCGCGCACTACTCGAACAGATTTCGGGTCAGCCGTGCCCATTCATGGCCTGGCCTGGCGGCATATACGACACGCGCCTACAAGAACTGGCTCTGCGCCACTATGACGCCACCTTTACCACTGACTTTGGCGTCAACCGCGTCGGCGATGACCCACGGTTAATTAAACGCAGCTTCTTTGCGCAACGCAGCTCCGAACTCATGGGCAAGGCCTGGCCAAGCGTGCTGCACTTTTCCGGTCGAGTTCGTCGCTTGCGTGGCCAAGGCTGGGCGCGGCTACATACTGGCATCGCCAACTGCGCACTCAAGCGCGCTGCGGTAAGGCGCGGCGATACAGGTTCCCAGGAAGGCTACTCGTGAGCAGTT
The DNA here is from genome assembly GCA_022447335.1 of Planctomycetota bacterium. Classification (GTDB taxonomy): domain Bacteria; phylum Planctomycetota; class UBA1135; order UBA1135; family UBA1135. The sequence goes on from JAKVCF010000046.1 coordinate 10,992, forward strand.
CAAAGCTCCGCATAATGCAAGTCATCCCTGATCTGCGGGTTGGCGGAGCAGAACGCGTTGCAGTCACCCTGGCAAATGGACTAGCTGAATCGGGGCATGACGCCCTGCTGCTCACAATTCGCGGAAGTGGCCCTCAGGAAGAACTGTTGCGCAAGGATATTGGCGTGCAGCTGCATGTGCTCGGCATTCAGCGCGCCCCTATTAGACAGCCCATCGCCTTCGCGCGCGGTGTGCGCAAGCTGCGCACATCCTTCGATAACGCACTAAATGAATTCCAGCCTGATATCGTGCAGACGCATATCCCAGAAGACGACCTACTCGCTTCGGATAGCGTGCGACGCACTGGCATTGGCGTGCATGTACCTCTAGTGCATTCGCTGCATTTTCACCTGCACCGCGAAAAAATGGACTTGCGAGGTCGTGTGCGCCTACACATGTTCAAGCGCATGCTGAATCGCACACGTTCGGTCTGGGCGGTCAGCGGAGCGGTGGCGCGCGCCATCGAAGAACGCGCAAGTTATCCCGCTGACCGGATTTCTGTACTTCACAACTGCGTGGATCTGCGCCCATACGAACAGTTACCCTCACGCCCTGAGGCCAAAGCGGCGCTCGGCCTACCTCCCGATGCTCCGTTGGTGCTCAGTGTCGGCCGCCTCCACCTAGCCAAGAACTTTCCGATGTTGGTGCGCGCGAGCGCGGAGGTGCTACGCGTCCATCCAAAAGCACACTTCGCCTTAGTTGGAGAGGGCGACGAGCGTGCCAAGATTGAAGCTGAGATCATGCGCCAAGGAGTCTCCGAGTCCTGGACCTTGCTTGGCCAGCGCCCCGACGTCCCGCATTGCCTGGCTGCAGCCGATTCCTTCGTACAACCCAGTGACTGGGAGGGCTGTCCGATTGCCGTTGTCGAGGCAATGGCCGCCGGATTACCGGTAATCGCAACCGACGTTGCAGGTGTAGGCGAAGTAATCAAACACGAGACCCACGGCCTGTTGATCCCCAGGGGAGACGAAGCCGAGCTGTCTGCTACCCTCCTCCGCTTGCTGTCGGATTCAGAAACATCTGCCCGGCTGGCATCGAGCGCCAAGCAACTGGCGTGGGCGCACTACAATCTTGACGCCTACATTGGCCGCGCAGTATCCGGACTGCGCGCGGCACTGGAAGTGGCTCATGCCTGACCCATTCCCTGAGCTTCCCGCCGGCCGCAAGCTGCGCGTCGCGTTTGTCACCACATCAATGATTGTCGGTGGACAAGAGCGCGTCGTGATGGACGTTTGCAACGGCATGGACCGCGACCGCTTTGAAGTTGCTCTACTGCTGACCAAGGATCGGGGACCGTTATGTGATTTTATCGAGGAGCCGCGCACTGAAGTGGTCGACCAATTCCGCAACGGGCCCCTTGGATCCCTCCTCGCGCTCAATCGACTAACCCGCTGGATGAAGAAATGGAAACCCGACTGCGTGTTCACGGTTGGCCTCGGCGACAAGTTTCTTCTCGGTCGACTAGCCGCCAAGTGCGCCAAAACGCAGGTGATTCTGTCCAGCCTGCACTGCACGCCCGGCCCCGAACACATCGGGCGCACCATCCTCGGCAAGTGGAATAAGAAGTTTATGCACTTGAACTCGGGCGTCGTAACGGTGACCGACGACCTTGCTAATTACCTGCAGGAGCACGAGAACTATCCGCGCGAAAAGACACACGTGATCCCAAACGGAGTAGATTGCGAACGCTTCTACCCCCACGATCCGCCACAAGCGCTGCGTGACGAACTTGGAATTCGGCCAGAGCACCGAGTAGCCTCGATCATCGCGGCACTACGACCGGAGAAGCGCCATGACCTCTTTCTGCAAGCCGCACGCCAAGTCGTCGAAAGGCTGCCGAGCGCACGCTTCCTGATCGTGGGCGACGGTCCTTCGAAGTCAGATTTCGAATTGCTCGCTGGCGACCTCGGACTCGACAAGCACGTACAGTTTCTAGGTTCACGTCATGACATCCCAGCGATTCAAGCACTGTCCGATGTGGTTTGCCTCGCCAGCACCGACGTCGAAAGCGCGCCGATCTGCATGCTTGAAGCCCTAGCATCTGGCCGGCCGCAGGTCGCGACTTCGATTGGTGGCATCCCGAAAATCGTCGCAGATGGCAAGACGGGTTATCTCGCCCCGCCCGGCGAGGTGCCCGCCTTAGCTCAAGCGATCACCCGCATCCTGACCGATGATAAATTGGCAGCCCAAATGCGTGAAGCTTCACGCAGCCGGGCACTTCAACAATTCTCAGTAGCATTCATGGTTCGGGCGCATGAGCGCCTCATCGAGGACCTGTACGAAGCCGCATGATGAAGCAGTTGGCCAAAACCCTTCTTCTAGCCCTGGCGCTCGGCGCGCTAGTGGGCCTGATCGAGGGCTGGAGCGCGCTCGCTTTGCTGGGACTCGGCTTCACTGCACCCGGTGCTGAGTTAGTTGGAGCCGCTCTCCCCTATGCCGGACTAGCTGTGCTGTGCCTGCCGATTGCTCTGGCAATGGCCATCGTACTGCGACTGCCTCATAAGCAGCCTGCCCACCTCGCGGGCTGGGCCTCACTCGGCCTCGCCTGGATAATCTTCAACTGGTGGATGCAAGGTGAGTACTTTCGCCGCATCCCGATCCTCCGTCCACTGCCTCTTGCCGTCTTGCTCGGCAGTTCAGCACTACTCTTCGCACTGCACTGGGGGCTACGCTCTTTCGTGCGTAAGAGCCCAATCAGTGCGCGTAACACGCTGATATCTGCACTGATCTTTCTACCCCTGATCGGGCAGTTTGCTTTTCAAAAATCAACGAAGTTGGCCGATGTCCCGGACGACGCCGGGGAACTGCCAGACATTACGGTGGTTGTCATCGACACACTGCGCGCTGATCACCTCGGAACATATGGCTACCAACGCGAAGACGGTGAGCGGACCTCTCCGATAATTGACTCGCTTGCCGAAACCGGCGTGGTCTTTGAGCACACCTGGTCGCAAGCTCCTTGGACGCGCCCCTCGATGGCGTCGCTGCATTCAGGGCTGTTCTGCACAGGCCATACGGTAAACCAGGTCTACGACTTACTTCCCGAGGGCGCCATTACGCTCGCAGAAATGGCGAACGCTCGCGGCTATCGCACTGCCGGATTCTCAGCCAACGCTAATGTTGGGGTGACTTATGGATTCGGCCAGGGATTCGAAAAACTGTGGACGGTCGGTAAAAAGCGCACTCTGACAAGCTTCACGCGCTGGGGTGAACTGCAACACTTCTTTGTAAACAAAGTGATGAATCAGTTTCTATATGACGGCGCCGACCACGCTGCGTTAGTTAATGAACAGACCTTTGCTTGGTGGAATGAGATTGCGGATGACCCCCGACCCAAGTTCACTTACGTTCACTATATTGATCCACATACGCCTTACGACCCTCCGGAAGGCGGTTGGTTGTTTAAAGGTGATCGCAACGACCTGGAACCACTTGGTGAGTTCATCATGTCACGCGGCACCGGAAAGGTTTCAGAGTACCCCTTTGGAGCCTATCCCAACCCCGGCCAAGAACTGATCGACCGGGTCATCCGCATGTATGATGCGGAGATCCGCTATGTTGACCAAGAATTTGGCAAGTTGCTTGGTCAGTTGCGCAAGCACGGCCTACTCGACGAAGGCGACTGGCTCTTCTTGACCTCGGATCATGGCGAAGAGTTCTATGAACGCGGTCGCTGGGGTCACGGCCAGTCCCTATTTGAAGAACAGGTACACGTTCCATTAATTGTCATTGGCCCACAGGCGCGGCCTGGAGCGCGTCAAGCGCAGGAAGTGAACTTGCTCGACGTGCACCAGACCATAGCCGAGGTTGTCGGCTACGAATGGCGCCTAGAAGAAGGCGTGAATACAGCCCCAGCCGGGAATCCAACACCTTCCCTGTCTCTCCTCCCCCTGATGGCAGGCGAACCCAAACCCGAATACGCACGCCTACTCTACGCCGAACGCTTGCAGGACAACGTTGAATTGCGCGCTGCGCGCAAAGATTTCCTGAAAATCATCGACATGCCAAACCACGCTGAAACCACCGAAGCGGACTTAGTAAAGTTCCAAATGTGGTTCGACCTCCGCGCCAACCCTGGCGAACTACTAGGCCTCGAATTGGAGCAAATCCGCCGCGACGGATCCCCC
>JAKVCF010000047.1 GCA_022447335.1 Planctomycetota bacterium
CGCGCTGAAGATCGCTTCGCGTGGTCCGCTTGCCGGGCAGGCTTCGCTCGAGTTGATTCGCGCGGGCCTTGAGATGGGCCAGAGCCAGGGTGAGGCGGCAGAAGCCGACTCCTTTGGCCTGATCTTCGCCACCGAAGATATGCGCGAAGGCACCAAGTCTTTCCTAGAAAAGCGTAAGCCTGACTTCCAGGGTCGATAAGGCGCGCATGGGCTGTCTTGGTAAACCTGATCCTGTATCGGTGAGAGTATCAGAGGTAGCGCGACGCTAGAATCTGGGTTTTACTCGACTAAGAAAACTCATGGAAAAAGACCTTGTGATCGTGGGTGGTGCGCGCACCGCAATGGCCGAATATGTAGGCACTCCTGGCTATGGCAAGTTTAAGTCGGTGGGCGCTAATGACCTGGGCGCTCGTGCCATCGAAGGCGCGCTCGAGCGTGCCGGCGTGAAGGCCGAGCAGGTTGATCATGTGGTCATGGGTAACGCCCTACAAACGGGCCCTGACGCGATCTATGGCGCACGTCACGCTAGTCTGAAAGCGGGCCTCGCGCACACTGTGCCGGCATTGACGGTCAACCGTATCTGCGGTTCGGGCATTCAATCGGTCGTCTCAGCTGCGCAGATGATTCTCTGTGGCGAAGCCGAAGTCGCTGTTGCTGGTGGCATGGAGAACATGTCGCAAGCGCCGCATATCATCCGTGGCGCGCGCGAAGGCTTCCGCCTTGGTGGCGCGCCAAAGATTGAGGATTATCTCTTCGAATCGCTGATGGACCCTTTTTGCGGCTTCTTCATGGCGCAGACGGCTGAGAACCTAGCTAAGGAATACTCAATCTCGCGCGAAGAGCAGGACGAGTACGCTATGCGCTCCCATCAATTGGGTGCTGCTGCGGTGCAGAACGGCCTCTTTGCTGAGGAAATCGTTCCGGTTACGGTCCAGGCAGGTCGCAAGGAGTTCGTAGTCGATGTCGATGATCACGTTAAGCCGGACACCTCGATAGAAGCGCTATCCAAGTTGCGCCCGGCTTTTGGCAAGGATGGGACAGTGACTGCTGGCAACGCCTCCGGCATTGTCGATGGGGGTGCGGCGATCATTATCACTACCGCTGAGCGCGCGGCGGCTGAGGGCTGGGCAATCCAGGCGCATATCCGATCCTGGGGCATCGCCGGTGTTGAGCCGCACATCATGGGCATCGGACCGGTTCCCTCGATGAAGCAGGCTGCTGAGAAGGTTGGCCTGACCGTGCACGACATGGACTTCATCGAGATCAACGAGGCTTTTGCGGCGCAGTATCTTGCTTGTGAAAAAGCGCTCGAGCTGGATCGCGATAAGTCCAACGTAAACGGTGGTGCAGTCGCGATCGGTCATCCACTGGGTGCGACCGGAACTCGTCTAGTGCTCACTCTGTATCATCAACTCAATCGCGTGGGTGCCCGCTATGGCATGGCTTCGGCCTGTATCGGTGGTGGTCAGGGCATTGCATTGCTTATTGAGCACCCGTAGCAAGCTGGGCGGTATCGAACGAAAAGACGGCGTGCGCTCGAGTGAGTGCACGCCGTCTTTTTGTGATTTCCCGGTGGGGTGAGGAAGTCTTTACGGACTCAGGCGTGTTGCTTGATCAGAGTCTCGTTACAGGCCGGGCAGGTGCCAAGCAGAGTCAGCTCGCGACGGCGCATCATGAAGCCGGCTGGTAGAGCAAGCTCATTTGAAATCGAAGTGTCGACCGGGAAGGCTCGACTGCAGGAATCGCAAAGAAAGTAGCTGTCGTGATCGCGCTGAATCGACTCGTAACGAGTCGCGCCGGAACGCAGCTTGACTTCGTTGAGCTCGCCTTCTTCGACGAGCAGTTTGAGAGTTCGGTAGACGGTAGCGAGCCCAAGTTCTGGGACTTGCTCTTGGGCCAGAAGGAGAACTTCGTCAGCGCGGAGAGGCCGCGAGGCGGCTTCAATCACAGCACGAACCGATTCTCGCTGGCGGGTACGGCGGAAAGTTTTAGCCATGGAACGGGGGGCGTTGGCGGCTGGTGAGTCGGGGGAGAGGAAGTTGCTGAGGCAACCACGTCAAAGGGGGGGGTGCCAGGGTTGTTACCGTAGCAACGATTTGGGAATCCCGATAGAGCAAGAGGGCGGCCCGCTGCAGCAGGCCGCCCTCGATTTTCGTCTTCGAGAATCCGAAATCCTTGTAAGGATTAAACTTCCTGATCGAAATCCAAACGAATACGGTCGATAGCCGACCGCAGGGTCCACGCTGAATCGCGGGCGCCCTGGCGTGCGGCTGTTGCGAGAGTGCGGCGCACGAGATCGCTTTGGCCGCCCGGGAGTTGCTCCAGCAACAGAAGTGCTTCCAGCGCCTGTCGATAGCGTTGTGCGCAGCCCGCAATGTCACCACGGTTGTACTGCGGCACGCCCTGCGCGATAACTTCCTCCAGGAAGCGGCGCACCGGCGGTAATTTGGGTCGCAGCAGGTCGCCTAGGTTGTCCGGCAGAATGACCGAATCGATTTGATGAACGACCGCGTTGCCGACTAGCTGGTCCGGTTTCGAAATATTGATTCCGGCGACGGTTAGCGTTCGCTGGCCGTCCTGATTTTGCACCAAGTCGATTGGCAATGTCTCTCCAGCGAGCGGCTGCGCTTCAACTCCAATGGCCTGGAATGCAGTCACTTTGCCGATCAGTACATGACGCAGCAGCACGGTTTGCAGCACTTCCTGGTTTTCGGTTTGCAGCAGAGCTTCGACGGCTTCGGGTGGAAGTGCGCCGAAGGCGTCGTCGGTCGGGGCGAAGAGGGTGAAGGCGTTAAGGTCGGCAATTGCGCCATCAAGTTCGGCGGCGACAATGAGCTGCGAAAGCACGTTGTAGCCCGGGACGATCGGGGCCTCATTCTTGTTGCTGGCTGGGGCTGGGGTTGTGGCTGCGGTAGTGCTCGCGTTCTGGAGTTCTCCCGGCAGCAATACCGCATCGATCACGTGCACGATGCCATTGGCAAGGGCGTAGTCGACATCGAGGACTCGCGCGCCGCCGATACGCAGCTCGCTTTCGACGAGCGAGATCGGCAGGCTGGCGCCGTCGGCCATGGTGGCTTCGGTTAAGAAGAGGGCGGCCCCAGAGTCGACGCGGACTGGTACGACGTGGTGGCGGAGTACGGACTTGAGCGCTTCTACTTGGCTTGGCTGCATTAGCGACTGAGCGGTCGGCAGTTGGTTAAAAGCTTCGTCGTTGGGCGCGAATAGGGTATATCCGTCCAGCTGGGCCAGTTCTTCGCCGATACCAGACAACTCGATGAGGCGCTCGAGCGTCTTGCAGTTTTCGGGTAGGCCAGCGTTGCTTGCCGCGATCTGTGCACTGTCCACGTATGTGGCAAAGGAGTCGAACTCGATTTCGAAGTCACCCGCTTTTTTGTCGTAGAGGTATACAGTCAGGCCGCGTGCAGTTTCTGGAGTCAGTTCTGGCAAACTTGGCATTTTGCGGCCAAAGCTCACCGGCTCAAAGTCGCTCCAGGGCAAGCGGATGGTGGTCCACTCATCCTTTTTACTCTCAAAGCGCTGCCAGTATCCGCCGCCAAAGAGGCCGACGCCCTCGCGGTCAAAGCTGAGGATGTAGGTGCGGCCGTCGCCCTTAACTCGCATTTCGATTCCGTCGCTGCCCTCGAAGGGGAGCAAGCGGTCACGAGTGCGGAAGCTAGTGAAGCCACCGTTGTTGTCGAGAGATAGGTAGCCTTCGAAAACCAGGGTTCCGGCGTCGGTGCGGCGTACTTCGCCGCGCGAGACACCGCCCATCACGGTGTCGTGGACGGTGGTCCAGCGTGAAGTGTCTTCCGGGCCAAAGTCGTAGAGTGTCTGGCCGCCGCCGACCAGGGACAGTATGAGAGCTGTGAGCATGGTGATATTTCGTCAGGACAGGATGTCTAGATTTAAATTTAGACTAAAAATTCAATCTCTCGACCAAAATTTGTTCTTTTCGGTCCGAAAAATGGAATTTTCGGTGTGCCAGAGCCGCGCGCCATACCCAGATCGACGCCTGCTGCTTGCAGGGGCCTTTTTCCAGGGTTCCGGCTAGCATCGTGCGCGGGTGCGGTGAAAGCCCGCCTCGCATTGATGATGCAGCAGGACTTTTGGACGGATCGCTGGGCAGAGGGGAAGACCGGCTGGCATGCCGCGCAGCCCAATGCTTTTCTACTTGCACACCTCGATCATCTGCAGTGTCAACTAAACGATGCAGTTCTGGTGCCGCTTTCGGGTAAGTCGCTCGACTTGATTTGGCTCCGGCGCGAAGCCGGCCTACGCGCAATCGGGGTGGAGTGGGCTGAGAAGGCTGTCGCAGACACCTTTATTGAGGCCGACTTGATCCCTGAGCGTCGTGTGCTTGCTGATGCGGTTGAACTTTGGTTTGCGGATGGTGTAGCGGTGCTTTGCGCCGACTGGTTCACTGTGACACGTGAGCACCTCGCCTATGCGACTGAATGCGCTGGAGCAGGTCGTCCCCTACAAGCTTGGTGGGATCGCGCGGCTTTGATTGCGTTGTCCCCCGAGATTCGTCCGCGCTATGCCGCGCACATGCTGGAGCTGCTGCCGAGTGCGGCGCGTGGCCTGCTGCTTACTGTCGAGTACCCGGAAGAACAGCTTTCGGGCCCACCGTTCAATGTCGAGCCGATCGAAGTACATCACCACTTTGGCACCGCTTGCGAGGTTTCTGAATCCGCGCTTGAAAACGCGCTCGTGAGCTCCCTGAAGCGCCAAGCACAGGGTGTGACGCGCTTCGACGAGCGGCTCTATTCGCTTGTGAAACGGTAGAATGGGTACTTGCGGTGCGGAGCCTAGCCGAAGGGGCTGCGCCGCTCGTTTTCGCCATGACTGAATCCTGGCCGCCTACCGAAGTGCGCCTTGACCCGAACAAGCGGGTCCTGTTCCTAACTAAGGACCTCGAGCTGATTCGCAAGCAGCTGTACGAGGGCCTCAACCTTCGCATGGAGGACTTGGGCGTGGATGATCTGCTTGACGATATCAATACAGATGTCATGACTCCTGCGTGGGTCTGCTTTCGTCACCGGCCGGCCGATATTGCGCTTGATGCCTACGCCGGCCTTGTCGATGAGAAAGGTAATCGTGTCTTCGAAACACGCGCTTTGCTGGACGGAAACTTTGAGGCAATTGTTTCGGGTTATCGCAAAGGAACAGGATCCAGTCGTGAGACTGCGGCTCAGTGTGAGCGCTGGTCGGGTATCCGCTATGTGTTCGCGGTTAGTTTCGCGCCCATCCATGAGCGGAATAATCTGAATCTTGGCCAGCTGATGGGCGACCATGCCATGTTGGCTCAGCTGCAGTCTGGCGAGGTATTACCCCTTGGCGCGTTTATCGATCGTTACGATCCGGTGACTCGCACAATGGTGGAGAATGGCGGCCTGTTTGCTTTCGCCAAAAAGGTGACTTCGGGCGAGATAACGCTGCCGGCCAATGCGACGGGGAAGCGGCCAATGACTATGGCCGAGAAGATGATTGCGGCCAAGATGCTCAATCCTGGATCAGAGGGTTCTTATGTGGCGCCGCACGATCCAGTGCTAGCGCGTGTTGATGGCGGTTACAGCCACGAGTTCACGACGGCACAGGTGCACAGTTTCTTGGCCGAGGAGTACGGTGAAGATTATCAGGTGCAGAATGCTGACAAACTGGCAGTCTTCGAGGATCACCTGCTGTATGCCGATGGAGTGACGCGTTTTGCTCCCTTCGTCGATCAGATTCAGACGCTGCGCGATCTACAGAAGGAGTTTCAACAGCACGCCGGTGTGCGCGATTACTCAGCGCAGGGCGGTGTTAGTCCGGGCATTTGCCATCAGGTCGCACGCGAGGAGTTCGTCGACCCTGGTGACTTTATTCAGGCGACTGACTCGCATACCTGCATGGGCGGTGGTTCAAACGCTTTGACCTATGGCGTCGGGGCGACCGAGTATGCCGGTTTAGCGCATTCTGGATTCACCTTTGTCAAGGTGCCCGAAGCGATTCGCTTCGAGCTAATCGGTGAGCTATCAGCGGGCGCCACAGCCAAGGATGTAATGCTGTACATCCTCGACGTATATGCCAAGCGCGAAGAAACGCTTAATCGTTCGATGGAGTTTGGTGGTCCCGGCCTGGCCAGCCTGTCGATCGATGAGCGTGCCACGCTTTGCAACATGGCGACCGAGTGCACTGCGCGTACCGGGATTTGCGAAGGTGATGATCAGCTGGTCGATTGGTTGGCCGAGCGTCGTCCGCACCTGACACGCGAAAAAATCGAGGCTAGCCTCGTCTTCCCGGATGAAGGAGCGGTTTATGACGGCGGGACGTATGCCATCGATTTATCGGCCATCGTTCCAATGGTTGCCAAGCCGCACGATCCGACTTACGGTTCCACGATCGCCGAGCTAGAAGAAGTCGCGATCAACATTGCTTACGGTGGTTCATGCACCGCCGGCAAGATCGAGGATTTCCGCTACTACGCCGGGGTCTGTCAAGCTGCTGTTGATGCAGGATTGAAAGTCGCAGAGGGCGTGGACTTCTACATCCAGTTCGGCTCGAAGCCAGTGCAAGACTTCGCGCGGGAACAGGGGTGGATCAAGCTCTTCGAGCAGGCGGGCGTCAAGCTTATCAATCCGGGATGTGGTGCTTGCATTGGCTGTGGCCCCGGCGTCAGCGAAACCAGCGAACAGGTCACTGTATCGGCGATCAACCGCAACTTCAGTGGTCGTTCGGGTCCTGGCAAGCTTTACCTCGCCAGCCCGCTCACAGTCGCCGCCAGCGCGTTTGTTGGCAAGATCGCTGAATATAGCGAGGGCATGTTTGCCAATCTCACCCAACCGGCGGGAGCATAGCGCAGGCGTCGGCGATTACGTGCGGGCGTGGTGCGCTATTTATGAAAATCGATCGTGGGACTAACAGCCCGCTTCGAAGCGCTCTCGGTTGGTCATCGGGCGTTTTGCGCTCGGGCCGTGGTCGCGGCTGATGCGCAGCGGATGGTTCTGTACGCGGGTCTTTCCGAGAGAGTCAAAAACCCCGTTCGGCATACCGCTCGGTAAGTCGACGGTTGAGTGCGTGTCGTAGATTTCAATGCGACCGACATGACGGCCCTCCAGGCCGGCTTCGTTGCATATCGCGCCGACGATACTGCTCGGACCCACGCCGTGTCGATAGCCCACCTCGATGCGGAAGCGATCCATGCCGCGCTCTGGTGACTTCACGCCACGATTTTTTTTGCGCGGACCGCGCTCGAAACGTTCGTTGCGGACGTTTTTTCTTGGCTTGCGGCCGCGGCCGTTCTCACCTTCGTCCCATTCGATCGCGCTTTGGCGACCTTGATGCTGGGACTCCTGGCAGGCTTGCAACGGTGTGTCGCCCTCGGCAACCTTGATCAGGCCGGCGATCAAGCCGAGTACGTCGACATTTTCGTCACTGAGCATCTCGGCAGCCAACTCGCGGTGGAAGTCGAGTTTGCCTGATTCTTTGCTGGCTTCGATCTGCTTACGGAAACGCATTACACGCATCTTGGTGAGCTCCTCGCCAGTGGGTAGCTTCATGGCTTCCATCGGTTGGCCGGCGGCGCGATCGAGTGCGCGCAAGAAATGCTGCTCGCGTGGCTTGACGAATAGGATGGCTTCGCCAGTGCGACCCGCACGACCTGTACGACCAATGCGGTGTACATAGATCTCAGGGTCTTTTGGAAGATCGTAATTGACCACGTGGCTAATGCGATCCACATCTAGGCCACGCGCAGCGACATCGGTCGCTACCAGAAGGTCGAGGCGGCCCTTTTTCAGCTTCTCAACGATTCGTTCGCGGTTCGCCTGGTTGACATCGCCGCTCAGCGCGGCGGCGGCGAAGCCCTGAGCCGACAGGCGCTCGGCTACCTCGGCAGCCTGATTTTTGGTGCCGACAAAGACGATCATCCCATCATGCTCGTTCAGCTCGAGCACGCGAGTGAGCGCCTCAAACTTATGTGGGCCGTGCACGCGCATTACGCGCTGACGAATGGTGTCCGCCGGTCGCGAGCGCGCTTCAATGCGAATCACTTCAGGATCACCGAGGTGTTCCTGGGCAATGCGTTGCACTGCAGGTGGCATCGTGGCCGAGAAAAGCGCGGTCTGACGCTCTGCCGGCACGTGCTCAAGGATCCATTGAACATCCTCGAGAAAGCCCATTTTTAGCATTTCATCGGCCTCATCGAGGACCAGCGTGCGCAGGTCATCGAGTTCCAGCGACCCGCGGCGGATGTGGTCCATTACGCGGCCCGGCGTACCGACGACTACTTGGACCCCACGCTGTAGGCCGCGCAGTTGTGGCACGTAGGATGCGCCTCCGTAGATCGGTAGGGCCTGGAAGCCTGGCATGCCACCGCCATAACGATCAAAGGCTTCGGCGACTTGAATCGCGAGTTCGCGGGTCGGCGTCAGTACCAGTACTTGTGGCTTGCGCTGCTTGCGGTTTAGGCGAGCGAGTAGAGGTAGTGCAAAGGCGGCTGTCTTTCCCGTGCCCGTTTGCGCTTGGCCGAGCACATCGCGCCCTTCCATCAGCGCCGGGATGCAGCGCTCTTGCACGGGCGACGGCGTTTCGTAGCCAAGAGCTTCTACGGCCTTCAGGATGCGCGCGGGCAGACCGAGCGCGTGAAAACCGGCCTGGTCGGCCGGAGCTTGAGATTCGATTTGTTCCATCACAGACAGAGCCTGCGAGGAACGCTCTACCTAAACACTAAGAGTCGTCACCGCTAGCTCGAACCGGACATCATAACGCAAAATGGTGATTGCGGTGGCAATATCTATGGCGCGAGGCTTGTTTCCTAGGTCGCTAGACGCTGATTTCGCGCTTTCGTCCGCCGATTTTCTCCACACGTACTGTCGCGTTGTAGTTCGGTACACCGCCACCAGCGTCAACACTTCCGTGTGGAATGACGATATTGATTTCAGGCCAGTGCGCTTGCAAGGTTCCGCGCGTCACTTCGGCGAGGAAAACACGGCCTTTCATACGACCGGTTTCATTCTCCAGAACGATGCGATCATCTGAGTGCAGGCTCAGTGCTGCAGCATCGTCTGCATGCATGAATATGTGATCGCGCATCGCGCCAGTGAGCGGATCACGTGCTCGTTGAACCATTGAGTTGAACTGTTTTCCGCGCCGTGTTGCGACCAGAAACTCGTTGTTTTTGCGTTTCGGGTGCGCTTCGCCCAAAAAGGGCGGGCGTACCGGCGCGAGGTGGGCTAAGCCGTCTTCGGTTGGAAAGGTCCGGTTCGAGCAGAGGTGGGGGCCACCCCACTGGAATTCGTCGCCCTTGGCTTTTAGGTGCTCGATGCCCTGGTAGCTCGGTACAGCTTTTGCAATCTCTGCACGCAAGGAATCCGCATTGTCGAAGCGCGGCCGGTCTGGGTCATCGCCTTTCACTGCAGCGGCGAGTTCGAGCATCATGCGCCACTCGGTCTTCGCTTCGCCAATGTCATGGCCAGCGATGTGCGGCGAGAAGATCACACGTCGCTCGGTGCTGGTTTCGGTGCCACCACCCTCCTGTTCGTAGCGCGTACGCGCTGGAAGAAGGAAGACAGTATCGGCCGGGTCAACCAGCATCTGATTTGTCAATACGATGTCGCTGTGGATGCGCAAAGGAATCTTGCCGAGGCCATCTGCGATGCGATCTGGACTTGGCATTGTCTCGAGAAAATTGCCTCCGATGCAATAGAGCGCATCGAGCTCGCCTTGAATTGAAGCTTCGAGATAGTCGACAGTGGTCATGCCGGCTTCGTGCGGCACTGGGAAGCCCCAGAGTTTTTCGAAGTGGAGCGCATTCTCTTTGTTGACCATAAGGCCACCGGGGAGCGCTGTGGAATAAGCGCCCATCTCTGCGCCACCCTGCACCCCACTGTGCCCCCGGATAGGCATCAGACCGCAGCCGTCACGACCAATCCATTCCTTCAGCAGGCCGAGATTGGCAATGGCTTTGACGGTCTCCGCACCGTGTGGATGTTGCGTGATTCCCATCGACCAGACAAGTACTCCCTTTTCAGCTTGGGCGATCTCGTCTGCAAAATCTTCGACCTCGGCGCGTTCTACACCGGCCAAAGAGCACAGTTCCTCTATGGACTGTTGAGCAAGTTCCGCCTGAAAATCCTCCAAGCCTTCAACCGCGGCATCAAGAAAGTCGTGTGCGATCGCTCCTCGTTGCAGTAGAAGTTTGGTGGCCGCATTCAGAAAAGCCAGGTCGCCGCCGATTTGAACCATGTAATCGCGGTCCGAAATCGTTGTGCCGAATAGTGCTGAGGTTGCTGATGATGGAATCCAGTATCGCTTCATGCCCGGTTCGCGATAGGCATTAACAGTGATGACACGTGTGCCGCGCTTACGTGCTTCCATCAGGTACTTAGTAGATACAGGCTGATCATTGGCTGGGTTCGATCCGAGGAAGACGATCAAATCCGAATGAAACCAATCTTTGTACGAGCAAGTAGTCGCCGCAACGCCCACAGTGGCCTTCAGTCCGGCAGAGCTCGGGCTGTGACAAAGGCGCGCTGAGTTGTCAACGTGCGGGGATCCTAAATATCGCATGACCTTGCCCGCTACGTAGTAACTCTCATTGGTCAGTCCGCGGCTGTGACAAACATTGCGGTGCGCTGTGGGTCGTATCCGCGCCACTTTTCACCAACCTCGGACCAGAGCTCCTCCCAGCTCACGCGAGTGAAGCCGGATTCCCCTTTTCGGCGGCGCATGGGGTAGGGGATCCGTCCAAGCTCACGGAGCTCTTTGGAGCTCATCTTACGTAGTGCATCGACGTCGCTAAGTGCTGACGGATCAAAGGCGCCCATGGTGTTCAGGCGCAGCAACTCGAGGCGCACCATACACAGGTGCGTACCTTCTACTGTCCAGTCGCGCAGGCCGGTAGTTCCCAAGGCGCAGCCGTCGCAGACGCCTTGTGACAGTACCTTCCAGGCATAGCGCAGGTTGTCACGGTTCTCCCACGCGATTTTGGCCATCTCGCGGAAGTGTTTTGGCTTGGTTAGGCCCAAGCCAAAAGGGATCCAGGAAGCCGCGAGTTGTCGCTCGCTTCGGTGCTTGCGCTCCATCGCAATATTCTACGCGCGCGCAGTTTTGCACTAGCATGGAGGTTAGATATGTACTGGGCACTTCTCCCTTTGTTCCTTACTGGCCCGTGGGTCTCGGGTGTCGCTGCTACGCCTGACGGGATTCCATCCAACGAAGGGCTCGCTACGCCTTTCTATCGGATTCAGGTAATCGATCGCGAGACCGGCCGTGGAGTGCCCATGGTGGAGCTGCGGACTACTTGGGGCGCACGCTACTACACCGATAATGCTGGGTTGGTGGCTTTTTACGAGCCTGGTCTGATGGGTGAGGAAGTCTGGTTTCATGTGGCGGGGCACGGCTATGAACATCCTGCAGATGGCTTCGGTTATCGCGGAGTTCGACTTACTCCGAGACAAGGTGGTCGTGCGACGATTCGTGTAGATCGAATTAACATCGCCGAGCGGCTGTATCGGTTGACCGGGGTAGGGGTCTATCGGGACACTCGCTTGTTGGGTGAAACTGTGCCGCTGGCCGATCCGGATATTCGTGGGCTGGTGACCGGCCAGGACAGCGCACATGCACATGTTCACAATGGCCAGATTTATTGGTTTTGGGGTGACACCAATCGCCCGTCTTACCCGCTGGGTAACTTCAAAACGGCAGGTGCAACTTCGCAGCTGCCTGGCAGCGGCAGTCTGCCCCCAAGTGTGGGCGTGGACTTGGATTACTATGTCGATTCCACAGGCTTCGCAAGGCAGATGGCTCCGGTGTCGGGCCCTGGGGTAGTTTGGATCGAAGGTGTGCAGTCGGCTCCAGATCCGGCCGGCGTGCCACGCATGTTTGCGCACTTCGAGCGTCGCCAGGGGTTGGGGCAGATTTACGAGCAGGGAGTGATTGTCTGGAACGAGAAAACTGAAACCTTTGAGGTGGGTGCCGCTCTTCCGTTGGACGAACCGCTCCATCCGTTGGGTTGGCAGCCCTTTATTCATACCGAATCTGGTGTGGATTACCTGTACTTCTCAAAGCCTTATCCGCATCTGCGTGTACGTCACTCGCTCGCGTCCGTGCTCGATCCGGAGCAGTACGAGGGCTATACCCCATTGATGCCGGGCGCACGTTACGACGGCGTGAATACTCAGCTCGAGCGCGATGGTCAGGGCAAGTTGGTGTGGGGGTGGAAGGGGGATACGCCACCGCTGACGCCGAATCAGCAGCGTGAGTTGATCAACCGAGGAATTTTCGATCGCTCAGATTCACCTTTTCGACTCTTCGATGTGGATTCTGGTAGGCAGATTAAGGAGCACTTCGGTACGGTCGCTTGGAATGAATTCTTACAGAAGTTCATTATGATTTTCGGGCAGTCGGGCGGCGACCCTTCCTTCCTCGGCGAAATATTTATCGCGGCATCTGACTCTCCGGAGGGCCCATGGGTGCACGCGCGCAAGATTGTCACGCACGACGACTACTCCTTCTACAACGTGGCACAACGCGACTTCTTCGATGAGGATGGTGGGCGCTTTGTCTACTTTGAAGGTACATACACACGGGCCTTTTCGGGCACCGAGATCGAGACGCCGTTCTTCGATTACAACCAGATCATGTATCGCGTCGACCTCGCCGACCCTCGTCTTCGCGTGCGCTAATTATCACCTACGGTCCCTGATAAATCGTTGTTGGTAGGTACTGGGCGGTGAGCGGTCCGGTAGCGCTAAGCTGTCTGCGATGAGTCTTTTCTCTCACACTGTTTTCTCCCTTCTACTTCTTGGTCTCCTTGCTGAGTGCCAAGTGCCTGGTTCGCGGCAGGGCGATTGGATTCAACTCTTCGATGGGAAGACTCTTGATGACTGGACCGTAAAGATCCGTGGGCATGAAGTTGGCGTCGATCCAGATAACACTTTCCGTGTCGAGGATGGTTTACTGAAGGTTAGCTATGAGAATTACGAGGGTGACTACGATGGCCGCTTCGGTCACCTCTTCTATAAGGAGAGTTTCGACCGCTATTTTCTGCGTGTCGAATACCGTTTCGTTGGCGAGCAGGTCGCTGGCGGGCCGGGCTGGGCTTGGCGGAATAGTGGTTTAATGTTGCATGGACAGTCACCGGAATCGATGGGGGTAACTCAAGATTTTCCAATCTCAATTGAGATGCAGCTACTGGGTGGCGATGGTCAGAACAGGCGCACCAACGCTAATCTCTGTACGCCAGGCACCAACGTTGTGATGGGAGGCAAGTTGGACCAGCGTCACTGCATCAACTCCACGTCCGCGACCTGCCATGGTGACGAGTGGTACACGGTGCTAGTCGAAGTTCGTGGTGGAGAGGTCATACGCCACTTCCTTGGCGGTGACCAGGTGATGGAGTACTTCGATCCTCAACTCGACGTGCGCGATCCAGGGGCTCAGCGGATCATGCCAGACAGTGGCGACCTAATTCTGCATAGCGGCACCATCTCGCTGCAGTCGGAATCGCATCCGATCGAGTTCCGCAAGATCGAGCTGAAATATCTTGATGAGTAAGCTAAGTCTTGGCCCGTGTCGATTTGGTTAATAGGTCAGCTCGAGGCTATGTGATCGGGCGCCATTTACCCCTGGTAAGGTGACTATGTAGATGCGACCGTAGTCGCCATGGGGGATCAGTCCGCCGTACCGCGGGTGGCTCTCGAGGCGCTGCGGTTTAGCGCCTAACTCTTTGGCAAAGGTGGGGATGGTATTCGAGTGGCCGCAGACGATGGCGACAGAGCCTGGCGCTAAATCGCGAAGGGCTTTGAGTTGAGATTCGATCTCCCGTGTGGAGATCGAGATCACATCCACTCCAGCGGCTTTGCCAAGTGGTGCAAGGGTCTCTTGTGTGCGATTGAACTCACTTGCAAAGGCGTGAGTTACGCCTGCATGTTCAAACATTTCCGCTAGCCGGGCAGCGCGCACCCTCCCTTCTTCGGATAGTCCTGGGTTCGCATCGCCACCCCCTGAGGTATCGCCGGCGGTCTCAGCGTGTCGCACGAGGATGACTGTGACCGGATCCACCTGCTTCGCTTCCGGATCTTGCGAGGCACTCATCAGAGTCAGTGCGGCAACTGCGATAAGTGGGGAAAGGGCGATCAGGGTGCGCATAAGTAGAGTCTACGGTAGGTGCTATTGGCGCGCACACTCCTGAGCGCTGCAGGCTATTTGGTCGATTCGATGATTTCGGTGCTTCGGGTCGCTACCCTGACCGTCAAGTTGGTTTGGCTTTTCATCCCGATGCCGCACCCATTCGAATCATGGCATACTCACATCGTCAATATTGGGGGAAGACATTTTCCTTTGTTACGGTTGTTTTGATTCTTCTGACGGTTTTATTGGTGTTTGCCCGCGCTCTTCTTCCTGCGCTGAGCATCAGCCTGTTCACTGTTCTGTTGCTCGCGCTGTTTAGTTGGCTCACGGTCGAAGTGCATCGCGATTCAGTGCGGCTTGTGTTTGGATTGGGATTGATCAAGAAGTCGATTCCAGTCAATAACATTACATCGACTGAGATCATGCGGACAGTCTGGTGGTGGGGCTGGGGTATTCGCCTTACTCCCCATGGGTGGATGTGGAACATTTCTGGTTTCGATGCGGTGCGACTCTATATGGCCGACGGGCGTTCTTTTATCATTGGTACCGACCAGCCGCAGCAGCTCAAGGATGTGATTGATATGCAGCTTCCGAATGCTGGCGAGCGCTAGGTTGGTGATCCGATTTCACTCTCTACATCTCCATGCAAATTAAAATTGCCTAACTGACGGTGGTAGCCTCTCCTCCAACCTCATATTTTTCTTCTCCGACCGTGCTTGTTGATCGCGAGCGGGTGAAGAGCAATTTTCTCGCAATATCTTTGCGAGCAGAAAAGGCCGGAGTTTCCTTTCGGCCGCACTTCAAGACCCATCAGAGTGTGGAGGTTGGGAAGTGGCTACGTGGCTGGGGTGTGGGGCGCATTACAGTTTCTTCTGCCGCCATGGCTGAGGGGTTCGTCGCCGCTGGTTGGACTGATCTGACATTAGCGTTGCCGGTTTATCCCGCGATGTTCGGTCGGGTCGCCGCACTCCTCGATCGCGCAACGATTGGCTTGCTGGTCGATCATCCTGAGGCCGCTGAAGCC
>JAKVCF010000048.1 GCA_022447335.1 Planctomycetota bacterium
CACGTGCGTACGATGCGTTAGATGCTCAAAGAAATTCTGGCCAGTTGACTCTGACGGGAGATCCGAAAGTTGGATCAACTGTCAGTGTAGCAATCTCTGGCCTTGCGGCGAGCCAGCCCTTTGTCTTAGGAGTTGGATTGACGCCCGTGGTTATTGATGATGAATCCGGGATCAGTTTGCTCATTGACGACATGGTGAGCATTCGATCTGGGACGGCAAATAGTGTGGGGGAGAGCGTCGTTCCAATCGCAATCCCCCCGAGGTCTAACCTCGTTGGAGTGAGCGTGTACGTGCAAGCAGGTTCTTTCAGTGCAGCGTCAGTTGGAACAAACGCTGTTGAGGTCGTCATCTGCCAATGATTATTTGATGCCCCAGCTGAAGAGTATCTTGGCACGCAAAATTCGACTTAGCGCGAGCTCTCTGAGTTGCTGGGCTTAGAAGGCGAACGAAGTGGTGATTGTTGGATCTTTTCCATCCAATAGCATGAAGCCAAAATTCCATGCTCCGCGGGTATGAGAGATTGCGGGGTGGAGATGCACCCCGTCCCATAAGAGCCGGCCGACCCACTGTTCTGTAAATGCCCAATTGACTCCTGCTGGGACATACCACTTTGGTCCATCTGGCGCATAGCTCGCTGAAACATAAGCGCTCCATTCCTCGTTAATAGGTTGTGCGAAAGTAAGTGAATAGGCTTCACCGCTGACTTTTGAGGAGGGCCAGGCCGTGCTTTGGCCAAGAACGATCGCGGGGGTTTTTGTAGTGCCTTCTCGCAAGCGCCAATTCCAAACCGGGGAGGCTCGGTTGTCCCGGGGCATCCAGGAAAGCCCAGCCCGGAGGTTTGGAAAAATGCGATACATCAGAGAGTATTCAATAGGGGCGCGCGGGCTTCCAGTCACAAGGATCCGTCGAAGTGACAGGCTCCAGCGATTGCTTTGCAGTTCACCTGAACCCCGAACCGGGATTCCTTCTCCGGGTCATCCTGGTCACATCGGGACCAAGAGACTCCGCAGGTCGTTCGGCTCTTCAGTCTGCGTGCCCGCTACTTGGTCGCTTTGTGACTCCTGGCCTGCAGCAGGATGTAGGAGCAAGCCAAAGCAAAGCGTAAAAAGGGTGGGCGGGAGGATTCGCATAAACCACGCCGCGGATTCTTGAGGAATGCAGCCGGGAAGATGGTTAAGCAGCAGCCGATTTGCTTCTTGCGAATCACAGTATTAGATCACTCGCTGACAAGTGATCTAATTCCTTTCAAAGTTTTTGCAATTCGATTGCGTTTTTTTGTGAAGCGTCCGGTTATGGAATCCGCCGAGTTGGCTCAGGGCCCTGGTACTTATAGACAGGCGTCCTAGGCGCTTGGATGGATGGCGGCGCGAAGAAGAATCCCTGCATCTGGTCGATACCGAGGCTCTGCAGCATGTTCGCTTCGGCCTCTTTTTCGACCCCCTCTGCGATTGCCACGATTCCTTTGAGGTCAAAGTAGCTTACGAAGAGTCTAATTAGTTCTTGACGCTCTTCATGGAGATGTACGTTTCTAACTAAGGCGTGATCGATCTTCACAAAGTCGGGGCGAACATGAAGGATCAAAGACAAGTCGTCTCCTGCGGTTCCGGCGTCATCAATAGCGATTCGAAATCCTTTGCTACGAAGTCGATCAAAGATGTCAAATCCGTTTTCAAATGCAGCTTCGGAATCGTATTTCGGAAAGTCAATTACAACTTGGTCAGCGTAGTCAGCAATCTTTGAGTGGAGGATGTGCTGGAGGTCCACGTAAGCCGCGTTGAGGAAAATTGATCCGCAAGCAGGTAACTTTTCGATGTAGCTCACGGCCAGATCGTCTAGATGATGGTTGAGTGCTTTCGATAGGCCGAGTCGCGTGACCTCGAAAATGAATGACCGCGGCGACCGGAAATGGGGGCTATTGGATCGCATGAGACATTCATATCCGACTGCCACATTGGTTTCTTGCGACCAGATAAGTTGATAGTGGAAGTGGATCTCCTCGATTTCCTCTCGCATGGATGCGCGATTCATGATCCGAGTAGAAGGGCGATAAACCTTGCCAGCTCCCTCGTCCGTGGCGGAGTTTTTTCCTAGCCAAACAAATTGAGCTACCGCAAGTTCGATGACAGCCGGAGATGCCTGCATGGTAAGTTCGGAACTCGGCGCACTTCTGGGAGTGGTTTCTTCAAAGTCTTCGGCCGTCACTCCGATGGTCAAAAGAGGAATATCGGGGTGCCAGTCGCGCAGCCTTCGCATGAGCTGGTCGCAACTACTCTGTCCAGAACGCGCTCCCGTAATCACGACGGATGGGCAGCTGAGCTCAGAGCTTGGGAGCGCTTCCGAAATGACACAAGACTCGACGACATGGAAGTTGCGCGCGAGTGCCAGCCGGATTCTCTTCCGGAACTTTTCACAAGGATCCGCGATCAGAACGGTTGGGCGTTGCGATATATCCGGTGACGTCATGCGTAGTCGTGGAATCAACGATGCCTCCTTTGCTTGTGGGGGGGTGAAGTTCGGTAATTTGTCTTCTTTGGGATAGTCAGTTTGTGGCGAGGGTTTTCAAAAAGTCCACTCAGGATTTCTGTGTTATCCCAGGATTTATTGGGAACACTTGATGCCAAGGTGCCGTTATCCAAGTAAGGCCTAGCATTTTTGTTGGGGCCGCTGTGTGCTTGCTCGCGTAGTTTTCGGTGCGGTTGTGCGCCTCGGGTGAGCGATCAGGGGAGGCGGATGGTTGTAGGCCCTGCGCAAGCTGCTCTATAAGGGCGAATGCGCTAAACTGCGCGGATGGGATCCACTTTTCCGATTTGGCCTATTGTTTTGGGGGTCGTCGTGCTGCTTTTAGTAGGTGTCGTGGCGATTTTTAGTCGCGGGAAAGACTAGCCTGATTTAGCAGTTGTGCACGGGTGGGGCCGTATCTAGTCGATATTGTCATGCCAATCTCCACCTATTCCGTTGATGGGCTGATTAGCGATCTGGCTACTCTTCCTGCTTCGTGACCAGTTGAAGCATGGCCTGGCCCATGCTTTCGCCGATGAGATAGAACGTTTCGGCGGTGTTGTTCCAGTGGTAGGCTTGGCCACTTGGTGAGTCATTCTTGCTGCGCCAAAAATCCTTAGTTCCCACAAAGGCGACGTTCCTTTGGAACTCTTCGCGCTTTGCGACAGAGGCTTGCGCCTTCATCAGTGAGATGGCGCGAGGGTGCTTTTCTTCATATCCGCTCATGCCTGTTTCGGCAATGACGAAGGGAAGTTCAGGCATCTCAAGCTCTTTGCGTACGTCGCGAATGAGGCACGAAAGGTTTTCCTCATAAGCATCGTTGAAGGCCTGATTGACACGGTCATTCCATCCTTGATGCCAGCCGATTCCGAGGAGGTCCGTTTTATCGTATTTGAGCTTTGGGAAGGCCTTGTCGAGCCCATTCATGACGCGCTTCACTTCAGCAATCATCGCGGTATACGACTCGCCGACTTCGCCGCCCGCACTCGGCGAACGGAACTCTTTCCCAATTGCTTTGCCGCCCCAGGCCACTTTAATCAGCAGGACCGGGTCGTCGTAATGGTTTCCAACGACGGAGCCAAAGCCTAGCTCTGGGCCTATCGCGTCCTTGTGCGCTCCATAGCCTACATTGAGCATGCCAGTGCGATCGAACAGGGAGATCCACACATCATCACGCGCTTTCCACTCGCCTTCTTCGTCAATTAGGTGCGCATATTTATTCTTTGTGGCTGCGTTCTTGGCCAAGTACTCCAGCGTTCCTTTGCCATCATTTTTTCTGGAGTCTGCTTTAACTATGCCTGATCCGACCATATTCGACTGGCCTGCCAAAACGAAGACGCGCAGCCTGCGCTCGGGGGTTTCGTCCACAGCTTGCATCGCAGAGCTTGATAAGGCCTTGTCTTCTTGTGCGATATCTAGTCGAAGTGCATCTTGGCTTGGGGGCAAGTTGCAGGAGGGGGGCGCGAGGCAAAAGGCCAAGGCGGAGATGCGCGTGATGGTGAGTGAGCGCGACATGGTGGGCTCAGCCTAGCCGCAAGCATGCAGACTTCGTTATGCTTTACGTGAGTAAGCACCCTCTCGATCGCTCTTGCGTATTTGCCTACTAACGAATCAAGATCTCGACGACCTGCCGTTTCCGAATAACGACTGGCCGTGTGACCCTCGCCCTTACTTGCCCGATTCCGATTGGCACCTCGAGGTGTTAGAGGATAAGGTTCAGGGTCCGGTGCGTACGCGTGAGTTGATTGAAGAGGGATTCGATGTGTTCTTCAACCTCTGCGACGGGGCGGAAGGGCAGGACGACCTCCCAGGTGTTGAGGTCGTCATGGCATTAGAAGAGGCTGGCGTGCCGTTTACCGGGGCGGCTTCCGATTTCTACGAGCCAACGCGTCTCGAGATGAAGGAGGCGTGCCAGCGGGCTGGAATTGCTTACCCAGATTATGTGGTCGCGAAAGAAGGGTCTGACTGTGAGTATGCACTTGAGAAACTGAAGTTTCCGATGTTCGTGAAGCACTACAACAGTTATGCGAGTGTCGACTTGAGCCGCCATTCCCGTGTACAAACACCGGAGGGGCTGCGTCGCCAAGTGAATAAGATTGTGAAGCGGCATGGCGCGGCCTTGATCGAGGAGTACATTCCTGGGACAGAATGCACGGTGCTCGTTGCCGAAAATCCAGACAATCCCGAGCAGCCCATCACGTACACCCCGGTCGAGTATCGCTTCCCGGAAGGTGAAACTTTCAAGCACGAGAAGCTGAAGTGGGAGGATTTCGATGGGCTGCATGCACAGGCCGTGTCCGATGCTGAGTTGGCGGACCGCTTGCGCTGCGATGCAGCAACCTTCTTTAAGGAGCTAAACGGTTCAAGCTTTGGGCGGTGTGATGTGCGCGTGACGCCGGACGGTACGCCCTATATGCTTGAGATGAATGCGAACTGTGGGCTTTATTACCCGGATGATGCACCAGCCAGTGCGGATCTATGTCTGAAGTTTGATCAGGCAGGGCATATAGGCTTTACGGAGCGGCTTATTGAAGCAGCTATGAAGCGCGCTAGGCGCCTCAGATGCTGAAAGCTTGGCGCTAAGGGTCCCCCCGTTCTCGGGATCAGGGCAAAGACAAGTCTTTGGGCGCGTAAATTCAGCGTAGGCATATAAGCGCGCCGGAGTGGATGGGATATGATTGATAGCAGGTTAGTTTCTCCATCCCTTTATGTTTAATCCCCTTTCACTTACTGTTTTTCTTTACGCCGTGGTTGTTGCTCAAGAGCCACGGGTTCCGCAGCAACTCGACATCGGCTCATTTGCCTATGATCCAGCTGTAGTTAGCGAAGGAGATCTTTCCGCGATCCTTTGGAAAGATGGAGTGACTTCTGAGCTCTATCTGTCGAGCTCAGACGGGCATGGAGTGACTTGGTCTGCTCCGGTTCGCGTGGATGATGCTCCAGCTGGAACAGCGCGTTTTGTGAGTAACCACAGTTTGGCAGTATGTGAAGGTGTCCTTTACGCCGCGTGGCAGGATGGGCGAAATGGGGCAAATGACACTTACTTTTCTCGGTCGTTTGATGGTGGCCAAACTTGGTCTGCCTCCATGCGCCTCGAAGACGGCTATGCGGCTGGTTCTCAGGCGGTCGATGCTCTTCAGATTGTTGCCAGTGGCGATTATGTCTACGTCGCGATGAGAGTTGATAACCCAAGCGGTGGCGAGGACATTTGGATGGCTAGCTCGATGGACCAGGGAGCGACTTGGAATCCGAGTTTGATGGCGAATGCCGGCGGGGCGGATTGTGATTACTTTGTCGTGAACACTTGCACTTGCGGCGGCTGTGGTGGGATGAACGTCTTCATCACTTTCGCTGATGACCGCAATCAGGCCGAAATGGACGATCTCTTTCTGCGCATGTCGCATAACGGAGGCGTGTCTTGGATGATGAATATGCTCGACGAGCAGATCGACGAGGCGGGGCCCGGCGTCGGCGACGTCGAAGCTCCTGAGGTCCTTTCAGTTGGTGGCATGACGGGCTTGGCGATCGCCTGGCTCGAAGATGAGACTCCGACTTCTGCCGTTGAGGAGGAGTTGCACGTGCGCTATTCGCCAGATGGTGGGCATATGTGGCCGATTCCCGAAGCCGTTCTCGGTTCCGGGGCAGACGTGGATAACCCAGCGTTGGCGTTTGATGGTTCAACCCTGCTCGTGGCTTGGGAAGACGATCGCACGGGTGTCGACGAGGTCTATCTCGCGGTCAGCCGCGACTTTGGCATCAGCTGGATCGAGCATCAAATCTCGACTGATGGAGGGGCCTATCCGGTTCTTTCAGGGCAAGGAGATCTCTGGGCGGTCTCTTACTCAGCAGGTGGCTTCCCGGAGCGCACCGAGATGGCCGTCTCGCGTGATGGAGCGATGAGCTTTTTGCCCGCGATGGATCTCGAGCTAGGAGGTGGCGCAGATTCTGATTACGTCGAGATAGCTTACAACTCGATGTACGACAACTTCGTTACGGCTTGGCTGGACGATGCATCAGGATCCAACAGAGTCTTCACTGGTGGCGCCCGATCGCAGACTTTGCAAGCGGTGAGCCCCAGCTTTGTGCCAGGAGATGTAATCCATTTTGAGGCCTCGCATTTCCCGATCTCGGACGATGGCGCGATGTTTGCCGTATTTGTTTCGCGCGGCACTGGCAACTACGCGGTGCCGTATGGCGACGGGCGCTCGACTGGTCTCGCCAGTAATCCTTATCTTCCGGGCTACTTGAATGTGCTTTCGGGCACGCTCGATGCCTCTGGTTTTGGCGCAACGGTTCCGACCACTGTCCCTCGAACTCCTGGAGTTACTTGGTATGCGACAGGGCTTTCATACCTTGTTTCCAGTTCGACTGGCAAGGTCTATCCTCTGACCCTAACTGATCGCATCGAGATTTCGGTGCAGTAGTCGTTCAGCCTAGTCGGCCGGAAGAATCGGTGTGGCGATTGCGGCCGTCGAAGTGAACCCTGCGGTGCCGAGGGCGTCCTGCACGAATGCCTGAACGTACACCGTGCGGCCGAGTAGGCCGGGCGTTGACGGCGTCGGGAGGAAGCGGGTGATATGTCCATCTGCCCCAAGGGCGGTGGGGCCAAATACGCGGAGGGCCGGAGTCCCTGCAAGATAGGCGGTTACGCCTAGGTAAGGCACGCCATCGGGCCGGGGTTGAGTGTCGACCGCGATCCAGCTATTTGCACCTACCGGCCCGTCTGCGACTCCGATTCGCCATTCTCCTCTCAAGCGCAACGGATTCACGGCGACCAACTGGGGGGCATCGCCATTTGCGTTAGGGCTAGGCGCGCCATAGCGCTGATGGAAAGCAGGATCCTCGGAGCGCAAGAGTGGTCGCTCAAAGGGGCCGATTTCCGATTCAACTCGCGGATCTGTCAACGCATCACGTAGGAATACGAGAAGGTCGTCCTTCTCAGGCTGAGTAAACCCAATCGGTGAAATCTGAGCCGACTTGTTTGGATGATTGAAATCTCCGCCACGGTCATAAAAATCAATCACTGCGCGTAGATCGGGAGTGCGCCCATTGTGGAAATAGGGAGGGCGCAACGCGACGTTGCGGAGGCCCGGCGTCAACATCTTGCCGTCATCAGTAGGGTTGCCGGTGATTGCTCCGCGCCCCAGGTCTTCGTGCACAGGGCGCACGCCGGTGTAGTGGAATTGTTGACGACCTGTCTGCGGGAAGCTGTGGCAGTCGATGCATCGCCCCTTGCTCTGGAAGAGGGCCATACCTCGTTGCTCTTGCATGGTTAGCGCAGCTGAGTTGCCTCTTATAAAGTCATCCAGTGGTGTTTGGTCGGAGAACAGTGTGCGCTGGTATACGGCAAGAGCCATCGCAATGCGATCTATGTCCACACCAGTGCTGCCAAATGCCTCGGCAAAGAGTGCGTCATAATTCCGACCGGCAATCCAGTTATCTAATGCGCTTGGTACGCTAGGGGATAGTGCCAGAGCTTGACGAGGTGCAATATCGCTTGCGACATCGTTCCAGTCACGACCTAGGAAGGCCATTTCGATTGAGCTTACAACTGGCTCGACCGCCTGGCTTTCCAAAGCAGCCCATGCTGGCAGTACGACTGCGCCCGTTACCGGATTGCGATAACTGAACTCGGCGCGTCCATCCCAAAACAACACTGTATTGAGTAGTGCGTTGATCGCGGGACTTGCTTTACGTCCGGTCACCTGCGGGTGGAAGCCGAACTCGGCTGAGGGGAAAAAGTTGCCGTCCGCCGTACTCAGCGGCAGTCCCAGTGAGCCCTGGATGTCGTCCGATGTTCCAAAGATGCCATCGAATCCAGGCGCACGTGACTCGGGGCTAAACGAGCGGGGGTCGCTGCCCCCAGAGGCCAGGATGTGACAACTTCCGCAAGCGACGGACTGCGAGCTAGAAAGTTGCTCGTCCCAGAAGAGCGCCTGACCGAGCAGCTGCTTCTCTGGTGTGCTTGGATTTCCCGATGGCTCAGGGGGCTTGGTTAGCCCCCCCTGAGCGGCACCCATGTTTGAGGCGCCGAGCGTTCCAATCACGCTCAGGACGGCAATCAAGGGGCCACGGGTCATAGAGGAAGGATAGTCCAAGATTTGAACTTCGACCGCGCTGGTCGCTCGTCCATGTGGGACTCGCTAGCCATCTGCCTTGTTCCGTCGTTTCCTAGGCGGATCGAGCCCTTCATGCGCTCATTCGAGCCGCCAAAATCGGGATAAAATCGAGGTATGGCCACCGGTCTTCCCCTGCTCGCTGCTCTGCTGCTTGTTTTGCAGCAGAACACCGAGCGCGTCTCGCTGAATAACTCGGGCCTTGAGGGTTCGGGTGCGAGTGAGGCTCCGGCGGTTTCAGCCGACGGTCAGATCATTGCCTTTCAGAGTGCGGCTCCGGATCTTGTCAGCAACGACGCCAACGACTGCCGTGACATTTTGCTGCGCAACATGCTGCTGGGGAAGACCGAGTTGATCTCGGTTACGACAGATGGGCTACAGACTTCGGGGGACTCAATGACCCCGGCAATCTCGGCGGACGGCAACCTAGTTGTTTTCTCAAGCATCGCGCCCGAGTTTGCTGCTGGTGACATCAATCAGAACTGGGATATCGTGCTGCGTGATCGTACGGCTGGCACTTCGCGTGTCCTTTCGCAGATCAATGGCCTGGTGGGCAATTCGTATTCGTGGACTCCGGTAATCTCGGCAGACGGACAGTTCGTTGCTTTTGAAAGCGGGTCATCAAACTTCGTCGACGACCTAAATGAGTATTCCGACATTTTCGTAGTGGAAGTCGTCACCGGAGCGATTGAACGAATCAGTCTGTCGACAGCGGGTGATGAGGGAAACGGCCCTTCGCGATTGCCCAGCCTTTCAGATGATGGCCGATTCGTCGCTTTTGAAAGCGAGGCCAATTCCTTGGTCGCTGGAGACAACAACGATAAGCGTGACATCTTTGTGCACGATCGTCAGACTGGTGAGACAGAGCGCATCAGCAAATCCGGGCCGGGAGGCGAGGGTAATGACCATTCTTCGCGTCCATCGATTTCGGCCGACGGTCGCTTCATTGCTTACGAGAGCTTGGCCAGCAATCTAGTTGCTGGTGATACCAACGGGGTGTCTGACATCTTTATATACGACCGCATAGCCGCAAAGACTAAGCGCATCAGTGTGGCTAGTGGTGGTTTCCAGGTCGAGAACTACAACAAGTTTGCGGCTATTTCGGCAGACGCCCGATACGTGATCTTTCAGAGTGCTAGTTTCGATATTGCACCCGATACAGTGAATGGATTTCTGGATGTGCACGTGCATGATCGTTCGACGAATGTGACCGAGCGCGTGAGCTCGAATGTTTTTGGAGTTGAATCTAATGGATGGTCTGGTACGCCAGCGATTAACGAAGACGGCCGTTACTTATGCTTCTTTAGCTATGGGGACAACCTTGAGCCGGGGGATTCTAATGACGTCGCAGATGTTTTTCGGCGAGACCGCGGGTCGCAAGGGAACTCGATTGGATTGACTGGTGATCTGATCGTTAATCTTCCCGGATCACTGACTCTGAGTTTCACCGGCGCGCCTTTAGTGGTGGATTATTGGGTGCTGTACTCATTTTCCAACTCCGGGTCGAGTGTCTTTGGGCATCCGATTGATCTGTCCAGTCCGCAGGTGGCCGGCAAAGGGCAGACATCGGCGACGGGATCTGGCGGTTTCACGTCGAATACGATCCCGCCTTCGCTGGCGGGGCGGGCGGTTTACACAGAAATCCTGGCGAGAGACTTATTCGGCCGCTGGTTCGATAGCAACGCTTTTGCGACCGATTTGCGTTGACTCTGGGAGCTACGTGCGTGACTGAGTTAAAGTAGCGTCGTGCGCATTTCTGTCGTGATCACTGCGACTGCAGTTATCCCCGTGGCTTTGCTTTTCAGTAATCCAGGTGGGGAGCGTCGTGCCGAGATTGATTTCTTGCGCCAAGTCAAGCCGATTCTTGCTGAGAAGTGCCTGGAATGCCACGGTCCTGATGATCCAGAGGCCGACCTCCGATTGGATACGGCTGACGGCGCTTTTGCGGACTTAGGTGGGTATGCCGCTGTCGTGCCGGGCGATCGGGAGAATAGTGAGATCTGGTATCGGATTACGACTGACGATGAACGCGAGCAGATGCCGCCGGTTGAGCACGGCAGGGCGCTGACAAGCGAAGAGGTTGACGTTCTTGGTCGATGGATAGATGAAGGGGCGCCGTGGCAGGAGCATTGGGGTTTTTCCGAGTTGCGTGATATCACGCCACCTGCGGTGAAGGATGAGGATTGGGTGCAAGATCCCATCGATCGTTTCGTGCTTGCGCGTCTTGAAGAAATAGACCTTGGCCCAGCTGCGCCGATCGATGATCTTGGTTGGTTCCGACGTGTTTCCTATGACTTGATTGGTCTTCCGCCGACGCGTGAAGAGATCGACTCTTTCCTTTCCCTGGCAGGGAGTCAGCGTCGCGAGTTTGCTGTTGATCGACTGCTGGATTCACCGCACTTTGGCGAGAAATGGGCGCGGCACATGCTTGACCTAGTGCGCTATGCCGAAACGCGTGGGCACGAGTTCGACTATGCGATCCCAAATGCCTTCGAGTACCGTGATTATCTAATTCGCGCATACAACGAAGACGTGGGGTGGGATGACCTGATCCGCGAACATATCGCTGGCGACTTGCTTCTAGATCCTCGTCGAAACACGGAAGAAGGATGGAACGAGAGCATAATAGGCACTGGTTTTTGGTTTTTGGGGGAAGCCGTGCACTCGCCAGTGGATCTAGAAGTTGATTTAGCTGACCGCAGTGCCAACCAGCTGGACGTTTTCGGTAAGACATTTCTTGGTCTGACGATTGCCTGTGCGCGTTGTCATGACCACAAGTTCGATCCGATCCCGACGCGCGATTACTACTCGTTGGCAGGATTCGTGCAGAGTGCTTCCTATCGACAAGTTCGTTTTGAGTCGCTGGACCACAATCAAAATATTCGCAAACGCATCGATGCGCTGGACCAAGTGGCCCGTGAGAAAAGTCTTTATCGGAAGGCTCGGCTGCGCATGGAAGAAGCGTTTTCCGATCTTCTGGCAATAGCTGATGAGATTCCTCTACTCGCGCAGGAGATCGATGATTCCCGTGCTGAGCGCATCTTTGCCGACTTTGAGTTCGGTATACCTGCTAACTGGGTCGTGGAGGGTGACGCTTTCACTGAGGGGGTCTGGACGCAGGAAACACGTCCACGTCGTTACGCCGATCCCAAGCCAGTGGGCAGGGGTTTTGTCAATTCGCAGTTGCGTATCGAAGATGGTGCGGGCGCTGATGATGCGACCGGGCGTATGCTGTCGCCTCCCTTCCAAATCGATCGCGACGTGTTGGTCTTTCGCGTAGGCGGAGGAAAGAATATTGAGAAGGTTGGTGTGCGCCTTCTTATTGATGGCGAACCAGTACTTTCGGTGTCCGGTCAGGATCGCACTGATATGCGGGCAGTTGCGTGGCAGCTGGATGCCTGGAGGGATCAAACCGCTCGGATCGAGATCTATGATCAATCAACTGATGGTTGGGGTCACATTAGTTGTGATGATTTCCGGCTGCAGAATCGAGTTAACGAAGGTGAGCTCGCTAAGAAACGCGCTGGTGATGCCGGGGTAGCTCTGCTGGCTTGGGTCCAAAATCCCTTGCAGGAGAAACTGTCTGATCTACCGGTCGACCCCTTTGCAGCGATGCTACCACTTGAGCTTGATGAGACGCGCGTCGATGTGCTGTGGCAAGCGGGCGAAGCCTGGTGGCAGGACGGCTCGGCTTGGAGGCAACACGGTGCTGGGCCAGTCCTATCTGTAGAAGGACAGGGTGTCGCAGCTTGGCTTCCGTACCCCTCGCTGGTCTCTGATCCGGATTGGCAGGAGCTCGAACGTGCACACGGAACTACAGACGAGGTTACGCAAGTGAACTGGAAAGGTAGCGGTCGAACTGTGCGCACTTCGACCGTGGAGTTGGGTGAAGGCCCCGTGTGGTACCTGGCCCGAGGCGCGGGCGTTGCATTCTCACCGGTGGAACATCACCGCATTTTGAGTGGCCCGCTGCATACTCGTACGGCTTACCGATTCGATACACAGGGGCGTTGGCAGTGGCTGCGGCACGATGAAATGAGCCGTTACACCGGCTTGCGCGCTCATTTTGAGTTCAGCCCGACCGAAGGGTTCGTTGCCATTGCGGCGATCGTTCAAGGAGGTGATCGGCCGCCGACACAGCTACCGATTGGGCGCGCTGTTGTGGATGGCTTGCTGCATGACCCACGCCTTTTGCCGCCGCGTGCTATGCCTGACGCCGATGAGCTTGCTTATTACCAGCAGCGTCAGAGCCTGTTGAATGAGCGCAAGTTGCGTGCGCGGATGGCTCCCGGGTTGCTAGACGGCAATGGGGTCGATCAGCGCTTACTTTTCCGTGGGAGCGCGTCTGCTCCGCGTGATCCGGTGCCGCGGGCAATGTTGTCGCGATTTTCTGGTGAAATCGTTAATGAGCAGGGGTCCGATGGACGGCCCACGAGTGGTCGTGCTGAACTCGCTGACCAGATGCTTGAAAGCGCGGGCTCTTTGGTGGCACGAGTCGCGGTCAACCGTGTTTGGCATTCCCTCTTTGGGCGTGGGATTGCGCCGCAGCCTGATAACTTTGGTGTGCTTGCAGGCTACCCAACGCACCCGGATTTGCTTGATGCTTTAGCGATGGACTTTCGTGACGGGGGCTGGAAGCTCAAGCCGTTGCTCCGTCGTATCGTGCTGTCGAGCACATACGGTCAAAGTGGTCGTGCGGAGGAGCGTGCGCTGACACTCGACCCGATGAACCATCGACTGCATCACCTGCCGCCGCGACGCTTGACGGCTGAAGCGGTGCGGGATGGCATTCTTACGGTGGCCGGTAGTCTGGATCGGAAGATGGGTGGTCCGTCGGTGCCTGTACACCTAACCAGTTTTATGAAGGGGCGCGGTCGTCCCGGGCGCACTGGGCCGCTTGACGGAGCTGGTCGGCGCACGATCTATCAGGAGATCCGCCGTAACTTCTTACCGCCCTTTCTGATGATCTGGGACTACCCGCAGCCTGCCACCACGATGGGGAGACGTTCCAGTTCTAATGTGCCGGCACAATCGCTGGCACTGATGAACGACCCCTTCGTGCGCGAACAGGCCGACCGCTGGGCGGACCGTTTGCTCGAGGCCGAAGACCCAATTAGTGAGATCTGGTGGACGGCACTCACGCGTGCGCCGAACCCTGAAGAGCGACGTGCTGCTGAAGCATACTTGGCGGCCATCGCTGGCGAACAGCAGTTGGTCCATGCGCCGCTTGCTGAACTTGCTCATATTGTGATGAATCTTAAGGAGTTCGTATTCCTTCCCTAGCTATGCGTAAGAAACTGCGAAATCCGAAGCAACTGGCCGGAGGAAATCCTATCACGCGCCGTGAGGCGTTGGCGCGTACCGGCTTTGGCTTTGGAGCACTGGCCTTTGCGGGCATGGCCGCACCGGCTGCAGCGACGCGTCGTGCGCTGACGAATCCTTTCGCGCGCAAGCCGGTCAAGCACGTCATCTTCCTCTACATGGATGGAGGGGTCTCCCAAGTCGACTCTTTCGATCCTAAGCCGCGCCTCGATCGTGAGCACGGCAAGCCGATTCAGATGGAGGTGCCAAAAACTCAGTTCGAAAACGTCGGCAATGTAATGAAGTCCCCATGGGCTTTTCATCCAGGAGGCGAGTCCGGCCTTCCAATCAGCGATCTCTTCCCGGCGATTCGCGAGAAAGCTGACGATCTCGCAATCGTGCGCTCGATGACTTCGATGTTTAGTGAGCACACTTTTGCCAACTACTTCCTACACACCGGATCAGGCTTCCAGGGGCGGCCCAGCATGGGGGCGTGGTGGGCTTACGGGCTGGGTACTGAGAACCAGGATTTGCCTGGTTATGTAGTGCTCGACGGTGGGCTCATTCCTCCGGGTGGACTCGACTGCTTTGGCGCAGGTTTCCTGCCGGCTCACCACCAAGCATCAGTGCTGCATCCAACTGGGGATCTTCTACCGAACTTGAAGCCGGCGGATGCTGCCGAAGTACAGCAGCGCAAGCTTGGCCTAATTCGAGAGCTTGACGCAGGCCCGTTAGCGCAGAGCCCAGAGGTCGAGGCGGCGATTGCCAATCAGGAGAAGGCTTTTCGTATGCAGGCGGCGTTGCCACAGGTGGCGAATTTCGATGATGAGCCAGAGTCGATCCGCAAGCTTTATTCGCTCGACTCAGACTTCGCCCCGGAGGCGGGCTATGCACGGCAATGCGTGTTGGCGCGCCGGCTGGTTGAAAGGGGAGTCCGCTTTGTACAGCTCACATGCCCTGATCTCGGTCACGATCGCTGGGACCAGCACAACAATTTGCGTAAGGGTCATGAGCGTAATGCACGCGCGGTTGACCGTCCGATTGCCGGTTTGCTGACTGATCTCAAGCAGCGTGGCCTCTGGGAGGATACCCTTGTTGTATTCACAGGAGAGTTTGGCCGCACCCCGATGGCGCAAGGTAGTGATGGTCGCGA
>JAKVCF010000049.1 GCA_022447335.1 Planctomycetota bacterium
CGCCCACCGAGCCACAAACCGGCGAAACCCAAGAACCCGCTCCCTTACGGCGCTCGCGGATTCGCAGCGCCGAGCTGCCCCCGAATCACGGAGACGCTTTAGCATTTCTTGCCCAACTGATTGCATCGCAACGTGGTGGCGAAGACTTTCCAACCGTGCGTGGATTCCGCATGGAATTTGATCTACGGGACTTCAATCCCGAGCGTGGAATGAATCAGCTCGAAGTACGAGTTGACTATCGAGCCCAGGACCTCAATGCTGACCCCCCAGCCTTGGAATCGATCCGCCTGCTCGCCAATGATGCGACTTACAACGAAAAGGTGTCAAAGGGACTCGACGATGCTGGCTACTGGCTGCGCGACGGCAAAGGCAAACTGATAACGCTCGAATCCAAAGAGTACGCACAAGACCGTGAAGCAATCGACGACACGCTCATATTCAGCAAGGACTTCCTGCTGCTGTTTGACCTCGATCAGATCCGGAAGCGCGCGGGTGGCCTGAAGTTAATGCGTATCGAAACGGGCAGCCTACTTGTCGGCCAGCTCGAACGCCGCCAAAAAGAAATTTGGAAGTTCGAACTATTCGTGCCAAAGGACAAAGAATTTCCAACCGAGCTCGTGCTTCAGTTACCTCAAAAAAAGAAGAATCCTGACGGCGAGAAAGAAGAAACTGCGGCAAGTAGCCTGCAATATTTGATCTACCAGTTCGGTGAGTGGCAAACGCACGCAGGGCGTCGTCTGCCTTCATTCATTGATGAATTTCACGGCCGCAGCCCGATAGCACCACGCCGTTCGGTTGATGTAAAACGCTTTCTGTGGCGCGATCTGAGCGAAGTTAAGACCTCGCGCAACGACGAGTAGTTACATGCGCCGGTAAAAGGCCTTTTCGAGATCTTCGATTGTCAGAAAAACACGCACCGGGCGCCCATGCGCACAAGTGCGATCCTGCGGAAGATCTGCACCACGTTCAAGTAACCCCTGTAGCGCTTCGGCGTCAAGGCGATCTCCCGCCATAACAGCACCTCGACAGGCCATCGAATGCAACATCTCTTCTGCAATACGGTCTGGAGTAGCCTGCTTGTTCTCTTCAGCGATGGCAAGTAGGTCGCGCACTAACTTTTCAGGTACGAGCCGCGTGAGTCGAGCAGGCACTGTGCGAATTGCCACCGTGTTCTCCCCAAAAGCTTCTATCTCAACGCCTAGCTGCGAAAAGACTTTCTGACGACGCATCAAGAGATTTAGTTCGGCGCGGCCCACATCGACCAGCGAGGGCACCAGCAGAGGCTGCGCGACGACCTGCCCCTGCTGCAGCTCGCGTCGTAGCTCCTCAAGATTGACACGCTCATGCAGGGCATGTTGATCGAGAATCTCCATGCCGCCTTCGACTTCTCGAACCAGAAAAGTGTTAGCCACCGCGAGTACAGGGCCCACGACGCGTGTTTCGGCACTGGAGGCCAAGGGTAAACGTGACTCCTGCATCTCCCCTTTACCGCCGTCCCCCGCAGCGGCCACGTCACCCCCACCAGTGGAATCCCACGAACGGAAATCGCGCGAAGAGGTCCCGGAAGAGGAGCTCCACGCTCCGGAGCCGGGAGAAGAATCCGTCGTAGTTGGTGTCGAAAATGCGCCGCTGCGCCCGATCGGACCGATTGAACGGGTCGACCAGCGCGAATCAGCCAAAGCCTCCTGTAAAGCTCGCAGCACCGCGCCAAAAACCAAACGCTCATCACGAAAGCGCACCTCGGTCTTTTGCGGATGCACATTCACATCCACCCGATCTGGAGCGATCGCCAGCTGAAGACAAAGGGTCGGATAGTGGCCAGTCGGCACAAACTCGCGCACGCCTTCACGGACCGCACGCAATAAGCGCGGATCGCGCACCCAGCGACCATTGAGGAAGAGGTCCACGCGTCGCGCATCGCGACGCGCCGACTCGGGTGGTCCAATCCTCCCCTGAAGCCCCAGCGGACCCGTCTCACGCTCGATAGGCAGCATTCGCCCCGCAAGCCCTGGGCCATAAACTGCAGCACAGCGCGC
Organism: Planctomycetota bacterium; assembly: GCA_022447335.1. Classification (GTDB taxonomy): domain Bacteria; phylum Planctomycetota; class UBA1135; order UBA1135; family UBA1135. The sequence goes on from JAKVCF010000049.1 coordinate 2,037, forward strand.
GTCCAGATCAGCATCTGCGGCGATCTCAAGAAGCTGGCGGCCATCGTGCTCGAGGCGGAAGCCAATGCCCTCATGTGCCAACGCGAGACGTTCCAACCAAGCGGTGCAATGCGCTAGCTCGGTGGACGCGCGCTTCAAAAATTTGAGCCGGGCCGGAAGCTGAGCAAAAAGGTCATCTACCACGATGCGTGTGCCCAGACTGCCCGCAGCTACGCGAGGAACTTCAACTTTTCCGAAATCGACAAGCAGACTCGCCGCATCCTTCTGCCCGGAAGGCAGCGAAATAATTTCAAGGCGGCTCACCGATGCAATTGAAGCCAAAGCTTCGCCACGAAAACCCAGTGAGGCCACAGCTTCTAGATCTCCTGGCTCACGCAGCTTCGAGGTTGCATGTGAACGCACCGCGAGTGGCAAATCTTCGACTAGGATGCCCTGCCCGTTGTCACGCACCTCGATGCGGCGCGCCCCACCTTCTCGCAGCAACACTTCGATTCGTGTCGCACCAGCGTCGATTGCATTCTCAACCAACTCCTTGACCACATTAGCCGGGCGCTCGACCACTTCGCCCGCCGCGATCTGATCAACCACAATCGGATCGAGCGCAAGAATGCGAGTGTGAGACTGGGAGGCGGATCCGGACACAGTCGATGAATTAGGCACGCCGCGGGGTTCGATGGCAACGCAAAGCAAGATATTCCAGCGCATGCACTGGGTCTCCCCAGCCTTCGCGCTTGATGTGAAGTTCGGCTTCGTTAAGAGCGCTCAACACAGTGCCTAAATGCTGGGCATCGCAGTTGCGCAAACGCGATTGCATGCGCTGTGCCGGAGGGCCTCCGGCTGCAACTCCTGCGGCCTTGCAGGCCGCCGCGAACTCCATGCCCTGATCCAGAGCGGCACGCACCGCGGCCGTCTGTAAGCGCTGTTTCGCGGATACAGAGACCATCATCGAGAACGCATCGCGCGGAGCGATCCGCTTGCCGTCCCAAGTACGCAGGCCGCGACGACGCATCTGACCTAGACAGCGATAGGCACGACGACCATCGCCATCGAGAATTGCATCAGCAAAGTCAAAGGCGCTACCTTCTGCGCTATGCGCTGCGACTTGGCGCACTTGTTCTTCTTCAATTCGGCCCAAGCCAAGCAGTTCAAAATGCTCTAGGCCCTGAACTAGATCCATCGGCCGCCCACCCGTCAGCTGGACTAGCGCGCCAGCCGCGCCAGCCCCCATCGTGAGCTTGCGCGCGCGCGCTTCAGCAAGCACAAACTGGGCTGCCTCACTAGCATCGAGATCGTGCGGACGCCACGGAGGAGGATCCGAGTAAAGCTTGCGAAATCGATCGACGCGAATCCCGTCAACTGAACTCAAGGGCTTCACAACGGTGGTCATCGATGCCCCCGGAGCTTCAATCAGCATCAATACCGGTCCATCTGGAGCCTGCGCTGCATCAGCTAGGATTTTGGCCAGCCGTTTATGCTTCTTCATTGCCTTCCCTGCGCGAGCAAAGAGAAGCACGCGCTCACCCCCAAAAAGGCCCGGCGCTGATAGAAAGTTGTCGAGCATGCCGATTTCAAAGTCGGGCGAACCCCCATCGATCTCGAGCAAATCAAATTCTTCGTTCCGGCGCGCCCAACGACGCGCCGCCGCCAGGACCTGCTCAGCAAACCAGGGCTCCTCTTCACCACGCGTCGGCCCGAGCAGCAATACATTGCGCGGTAGCCTGCCCGCATCGGCTAGCTCAACCAACTCGCGACATACCGTGCCCGGATCCGCCTTCTTCTTGGTGGACCGGCCCGAGGATCGGCGAGCAGCGCTCATCCCTCCCAGCCTAGCGCAGCCAGCAAGCCAGCGAAGTAGACCACACCTACCCACGAGTTGACGGTGAAGAAGGCAAGAGGAATGCGATCGAGACGGTCGCCACGCAAAATCAGATGCTCGATCAGCATCAACCCAGCGCAGCCTGCCAAGCCAGCAGCGTAAGGCCAGCTCAGCTCGGCGAGATCGCCGGCTACTGCCCAGAGAGCGATTGCAAGCACAAACAGGAGCGCCGACAGCGCTCGGGCACGCGTAGCCCCCATCCGCACTGGAATCGAACGCAAGCCAGCTCTCCGGTCAAAGTTCTCATCCTGAATTGCATACAGAAGATCAAAGCCAGCCACCCAGGCCATGACACCGCCTCCAATCCAAAGCGGAATATCCCAGCCAGACTGAAAGTCTTTAGCAACCGCCAACCAAGCTCCAGCCGGAGCGCAAGCCAGTGCCAACCCAAGGCCAAAATGGCAGAACAGGGTAAAGCGCTTGAGCAGTGAATAGCCGAACAATACCGCCAACACCGGAAAAGCAAGCCAACCGCAGATCGGCGCAAGCATAAAGCTAGCCGCTAGAAATACGGCCGCATTCACGGAAGTGAAGATCCAAGCAAAGCGCAGATCGAGAACGCCAGTAACTAGTTCTCGCTCAGCCGTGCGCGGATTCTCTGCGTCGATACCTCGATCGAGAATACGATTGAAAGCCATCGCTGCTGAACGTGCTGTCACTGCTGCAAGCACAATCCAAGCAAGATCGCTCAGGGGCGGTAAGCCACGCCCTGCCAGCCAGGCCCCTGCCAAGGCAAAAGGTAGAGCGAACACCGAGTGCTCGAAGCGGATCATCCGCAGGGTACGTGCCAGCCTGTTCATCAATCACCGGCACGGCCGCCATCCCAAGCAGCAACACGATTTTGGGGAATCCCACAGACGTTCAATATCTTTGCGCAGACATGATCGACAAGATCTTCAATCGTTTTCGGTCGGTGATAAAAGCCTGGTGCGGCCGGCAGAATAACCGCGCCCGCCCATGCCAACGCGCTCATGCGGTCGAGATGCATGCGCGAAAGCGGAGTTTCACGCGGCACGATGACAAGCTTGCGGCCTTCCTTCAATGCAACCTGCGCAGCTCGTTCAATCAAATTGCTAGCCGACCCCGCTGCGATGCCAGCCATCGTGGTCAGTGAACAGGGAACCACGAGCATGACTGGTCCCAAGGCAGTCCCCGAAGCGGGTGGAGCGCCAATATCCCCATGCTTATGGATGGTCACGAGCGAGGCATCCTGCCCTTCCGACAGCAGGTCCTCGGGTTTGCCGCGATAGCGATAGTCCGTCTCTTCATGCAACACGCGTACCGCCGAAGGGCTCACGATGAGATCTACCGCTATCCCTGCCGATACCAGCATACGCAGCGTATGAATTGCATAGAGCGAGCCACTGGCCCCACTGACAGCGAGGCAGACACGATCGGGAAGGGCAGGAGTGACGGAGCAGGTCATGTACTCAAAAGGAAATGGGCATCGTAAGTGGCATGAGCATAGGCCACGACAGCCAGGCCTCGAAAGGAGAACATCAAGCCCAGCACCACTCCAGCCAGAGCGCGGAATAGGAAAGGTCCGGCCTCGAGTGCGCTCGGATCACCTAGTGCATGTGCCCAGGAAAAAATAACGGAAGACAGCAGTAAAGCAGAGCCAAAGGAAAATCCTGAGACCGCCTCCTTAGAGAAAAAGGCGCTAAGGAAGCTACCAATTAGCACATAAAGCGCGCTCATGAGACCTGCTCGAAAAAGTAACTCTTCATAGAGCCCGGCGCCAGCCGAAAGCGCGAGCCAGCCGTGAACCTCGGCAAAGCCAAGTGAAAGCGGCTGAAGCTGCGTAGATACCGCGGCAGTGAGCACCCGCAGCACTGGGCCCAGCGCAAGGCCCCATCCCATGCCCTCCAATGCGAGTAGCAATGCCCCCCCCCGCCATGGGATGCGGCGCGCCTGAATGCGGCGCGTGGCCCAGAAGACCCCCACAGCGAGAACAATAGTGAGCAACCAACCGGACCACGATCCCAATTGAATCAATATACGTTCGATGATGGCGAAGGCGCCGGCATCGACCTTGTCCCGCCCACTCAAATGCAACAAGGCAAGCGGTAGAAGCAGCAAGAAGGAGACTGCTGGATCACGTCGGGCCACTCCGATCTGGCGCCACTCCTTGCCGGAAGTCATCGAGCCTCCGTGACGGATCCAGTCATTAAGTGAGCCACCCCACCAGTCAACGCTTCGCCCTGCACCTCGTCGAAGCCACCTGTACGCATCCATTCACTAAAAGTCTCAGGCGTGGCGAAAGACTCAACGCTCTCGGGAAGATAGCGATAAGCACCGGTACGCCCTGCACGCACGAAACGAGCAAGCAATGGCAGGATGCGATGAAAGTAGAAGCGAAATAGCACTCCCCACATACGGCTTCGAATTGGGAAGAACTCCAGCACCGCGAACTTACCTCCAGGTCGCAGCACGCGGCGACACTCACGCAATACGCGCCCCGGATCTTCGACATTGCGAATACCAAAAGCAATGGTCACCGCATCAAAGCTGGCGTCGGCAAAAGGAAGATAGTGAGCGTCAGCCGTTGTCCAAGTCAGCGGCAACTGGGCTGCGCGCGCCTTGGACTGAGCTAACGGTAGCATTGGGTGCGTGAAATCCGCTCCATGCACGCGTACGCCTTCACGCGCAAACTCCAGCGCCACGTCACCAGTTCCACAACACAAGTCGAGCAGCTCTTGCCCGGGCTGAAGCGCCAAACGACGTCGCATCCGCCGCCGCCAAGAGCGGTCGATCCCGAAGGAAAGCATGCGGTTCAGAAAGTCGTAGCGAGGAGCGATCTCCGCGAACATTGCCTGAACCTCGGCGCCAGATGGAGCGGTCATGAAGCTGCGATTGTCTCAATTCCTGAGCCGGGAAAAAAGAGGCAGGGCGGCCGCCGAAGCGACCACCCTGCTAAGAGATAGGTCAGAAAGTCTACTGACGCCAGTAGTGAGCCAGGACGCGGACGCCCGGCACACGAATCGGGTCCACAAAGGTCGACCCCGACTCAAGGTTGATAACATCCACAAAACCGTTGGCGTTCGCAACAAACAAGAATCGTGGGTTACTCACCGCCAGCGAGCCGCCGAGGCGGTGCATGGACTTCGAGGAGTGCAGAATCTGCGCTCCACCGGTGTACTGGGAACGAAGAGCTATCTGATCACCCTGGTTGTCCAGGTCGTCAATCGCAAGGTCCACAATTGATCCTGAGCTGATCAAGCCCGAGCTCCATGTGCGGTTGATCGTAAACTCCTTCGAACGGAAGTTTGGATCCGGCACAAAGGCATTCACCGACAGGGAGCGAGGTCCGGTGGGCGAAGACTTGAGGAACACTTCGGAGACCGCGCCGGTCGTGCCAAGGCGGTAGCCCACGTAAACACCATGAGTCGGACTATTCGGATTAGGCTGAAGCGCTGCGGCCGCAGGGAATCCTGACTGACCCTCCACTTGCACCTGCCCGATGAAATCATCGTAGCCAATGCCTTGAGGACCATCTGGCCCCGACTCAAAGACTGACATGCGTCCATCTTGCGAGCAGACATAAGCGTAGTAGAGACCGGTCTGAAAACCTTTCGCAATATCGCGGTTGCTCACCGAAACCAAACGCGGCTGAGACACACCCGGGATAATCTTGCGGACTTTGAAGTCAGCCGTTGACACGAAGGCGACTGAGTTAGTCAGCTCGCAGACAACCAAGATGTCTTCATCATCCGGCTGCCAGGCAATCTTCCCTGGGCCACGACCGCGGCGATTGTCGACTTCGTCGATCAGCGGCACCTGCTTGATGACCGTGTGAAAGCTCTGCGAGTACGGGTTGGTGTCGATCAGAGTAATGGTCGAGGTACCTCGGTTGGACACCGCAAGGGTGTTCATATCCGGGGCCATCGCTAGGTCGACTGGATCGGAAACCGGTATCGAATCCAGCACTGTCATGCGGTTACTGTTCAGGACGATGACACGCTCGCCGAGGGTGTCGACCACGTAGAGGAAGTGGCCTACCTGCTGCCGCAGGGTGAAAGTGGGGCAGAACTGAGCCGACGGGGCCGGACCGTAGAAGTTCACACCCGTGTAAGTAGTTGAGCGCGTCAGCAAGCCTGAGGGGCCCTTGCCGCCGATCACGCCGAACGGGTCACCCGTGACCAGCAAGTTGGTGGCAAAGTTGCCGTCGCGGTTTTGGTCACCAAAAGTAGGCTCTTCGCCTTGCACAATAGGCGAGAAGCAGGACGGGGAAAGCAACAGGCGCGGCGGGTTCGGATGCGGCGCGTACTGGATCGCGTTACCAACGATGCGCTGACCGCTCGCGGGGTGCAACTGGAGAGCTGCATTCGCGCAGTTATTCAAACCACCCGAGAGGCAGTCGTAGTTGTTATAGATGAGGTCCAGCGGGTGGCCCAGCATCATGTCGCCAACGGTCCCGAGACCAGTGCCATCGATAAGCTGGGTGCTCAGTGAAGTGGTTTGCGCCAGAGTGAAGGGGCCACGCGAGCCACCAGCGACCGTCGTAAAGTCACGACTGATCGGCGGAAAGAGGTCCGCCACGCCCAAATTGGGGTTCCACGGGAAATAGCTAACATCGCCTTCGATCGGATCACCATTCGAGTCGTAGGCGCGATCAAAAAGCGGATCCAGATCATTGAAGGTCGGATCACCCGTGCCCTGGCCAAAGCCATCCAGGTCGATCACGCGCATGCCCGAAGTGGTGCCACCACCGTTCGAAGCAACATAGATCGCACCCGGCGCAACCGGAACATTGACCAGACCCGGACAGCCAGCACCCACCGTAAAGTTGATCTCTGTGGTATCGGGTGTCAGCGCATCTTCGTTTCCAAAGAGATCTACTGGCGCATTATGGAAGAAACGCACGGTGGCCGCCGAAGTGGCCCCGAGTGGATCCTTACCCGGAAAGTTCACAGTCGGAGTAACCGTGAAACTCGTGAAGTCAAATGGCGAGACCGGCAGAACCGTATACGGGACCTGAATGGTCGACCCCGGGGGATCCGAGCCAGGCGGAACCGGTGGCAGGAACTCTACGACGAACTCGTTAGACAGGCCTGGCGGAACCAGGCCCGGAAGTGGGCCCATCGAGTGCGGCTGCACTGATTCGTCGAATGACCAAGTAATCGTGGTGTCGCAGGCAACATCGACCGAAAGGTCATTCGGGGTGGTAACCGGCGCACCGCCTGGTGACTCGCGCAGCACCTGAGGCTCAGTCGAGTCGGTGTCGACGATCGAGGTGGCAACACCGGTATCGGTTACGTAGCGACCGAGGGTATCCCGCACCGAAGCCCCGATGACGATGCGGATCACTTTGCCCAGCGGCAGCGATTCGTAGGTCGAGAGATCATCGTCATTGTCGACCACGAAAACCAGTGTACGTGGGTTGATGAAAGATCCAGCACCCTGGAAGGCGCCGTTCGGAACCACCGGACTGTCATCTGTACCCGGATAGCCGATAGCTTCGTCAATCAGAGCTTCGACACGGTCTGATGCGCCGTCCATTGGCGCGACCCACTGCGTGGGCTCGGCCGAACTACCGGAATAGCTAGCGCCATTGACGAATGCTCGACCTTGCAGCGTTTCGGTCTCGCCGGTGACTTGGTCGACGGCAACGAAAGTAATCGCACCAGTTAGACCGTTGTTGACCGAAGCACCTGCACCCGAGGCAAGCACGGTGTCGACATTGATCGAACGAGTGAACTCAACTGCAATAAAGTGATTGGCAAGGTTACCCGCCACGTTCAGCGGCTCGAGCTGTCCAGTCGTTTCGTTCGTGCGCACACGCCAAGTAGACGGAGGCAGAACCGGGTTCAGGTCGGAGGGATTCGCAGCGATCAGATCTTCGATCGAGCGAATCTCGACTGGTTGCTGCGAGGGCTGCCCATTCGGCTGCGACTCGAAAATGACATGTGGCAGCAAACGACCGAAACCGTTGCCGACCGTCAAGATCGCCATGTCATTGGAGCGTGCGAACAGGTCCTTTGACCTGAAGTTTCCGCTGGGGCCGCAAGCCGCAGCGCCGAGGGCGACGCCAAGCAGACCGAGAGTAGTGAAGCTCTTCACGTTCATGCGTTTCCTGGGGGAGGAACGTTGGTCCCTCAAAAGAGATGAGGGGCAACAATCATGCCATCCCGGCTGCGCCCCGACTACCCCGGAATCTGGGGCATTCGGCACAGAGGGCGTGCGAGATCGCACGAGAACTCTGCGGTCCGGGTCACCCATCCTAGTGGCCCAGGCTCTGGAGGCAACGATCGATTCCGGTCGCCAGCATGGAATCCGGCGCCGGTGCCGGGCAGAATGACACAAATGGAAGGGCCATCCCCATTCGCCCCTGCCGTCAGCGTACGGGGCGAGGAAGAATATGAGCGCGATCTGCGCCCCCGGAATCTCGATGAGTTCCTGGGCCAGGATCGCCTACTCGAGCCCTTACGTCTGATGATCCGGGCGGCGCATGAGCGTAGGGAGTGTTTGGAACATTTGCTTTTTTCCGGCCTACCCGGCTTGGGCAAAACCAGCTTGGCCTTCGCGCTGGCTCAAGAGTTAGGCGCCCCGCTAAAGGTCACTTCCGGCCCTGCCCTAGAACGGGCCAAAGACTTAGTAGGAATCCTCTCTCAACTAGAGCCAGGCTCTATTCTCTTCATCGACGAGATTCACCGGCTGCCTCGGATCGTCGAAGAGTACCTCTACGGAGCCATGGAGCGTTTTCAAATCGAATTCACTCTGGACCAGGGAGTCCACGCCCGGCTGCTCAAACTAGACATCCAACCTTTCACACTGCTCGGTGCCACAACACGTGAAGCCTTGCTGACCTCAGCTTTCCGCTCGCGCTTTGGGCACGCCTTCCGCTTCGAGCCGTACTCCCCCGCCGCCTTGCAGCAAGTGCTGCAGCGCTCGGCTGGGCTCCTAGGGCTCAGCATCGAGAACGATGCTTTGGCCTCCCTGGCCGCGCACGCGCGTGGAGTCCCGCGCATCGCCAACCGTCTGCTACGTCGCGCACGCGATGTCGCGCAATTGGAAAACGAACTGCACGTTGATGCCATGGTCGTCCAGCGCACCTACGGCCTGCTTGGTATTGATGCCAACGGACTCGAACGAGCTGACCGCCGTCTACTTGAGTGTCTTCAGGCTTCCGAGGGTAAACCGGTGGGCTTGAAGAGCCTGGCCGTCGCCACTGGCGAAGCAGAAGACACCATCGAAGATGTGCTCGAGCCCTGGCTGATTCGGCAGGGTTATCTCACGCGCACCCCACAAGGGCGCGTCATCCTCGAGGCCGGCCGCGCCGTGATCTATGGCGCATGAAACGCGAAACCGCGACTGATTCCCCCTGGGCCCTTCTCGCCTCGCTAATCGCAGGCTTAGCCCTGGTGGCATTCCTGTCACGTGGTGATGGACTCGATGCCGCAACGAAGGAGCGTCCGCGCAATCCGCTGATCGAGGTGCATCTGCGCGACCTCCCAATGCGCGAACCCATTGCACTCGACGCTGAAGGAATCTGGGAATTACGCGATGCCGATGGCACCTTCTTGGCGCGCGACACCGGCATGCGCGGCTGGTTGGAACTGCGACCGGAAGCACTCTCTGTGGCAGGCTGGTCCACACAAAGCAATCACGTCGTTCTTCAGGCTTTCGGCGACGCCGCACTTGCGATCGACACCTATCGCTATCGTGGCCGCCTACACATGCGCAAGAAACGCAAGGAAGGAAAAAGTTACCTGCAACTCTCACTCGAACTCCCCCTCGAAGATTATGTCCTGGGAGTGCTTATTGGTGAAATGTCGACCCAAACTCATGGAGTTGATGCCGCACACCAAGCCCAAGCAATCGCCGCTCGCACCTACGTGATTTATCAGCTGAGACGTGGGCGCACGATGATCCGATCTACGACAGCTGACCAACGATTTCTGTCGACTGACTTTGAAACAAAAGCCGCTCGGCGCGCAGTGCTCGACACCACCGGACTTATCCTGAAGGAAGGTGAACGCCTGGCACCCACCTTCTTTCATGCAGATTGTGGTGGACACACCAGCGACGGTGCCGCCCACGAATTCAGCAAATCTTCGGTACTGCGCGGCGTCCCTGATATCGGTCCAGCTGCGCACGGCTCTCGCAGCTCACAGTGGGCGCATACCGTCCCCGCCGAAAAGCTGGACCGCATCGCACGTAGACATGACCTCGGTGAACACGCAACCGAGTTCAGAATTGTCACGCGCGATGAAGCTGGACGCATGCTTCGTGCCAACTTCTCGGGAGAAAAGGCAACGCGCTCCTTCCCAGGCGATCGTATGCGCGCAGAGTTGGGGCTCCCTTCCGGCATGATCACGATGTTCGGCGTACAACGCGACGGCAGCCTGCGGGTCGAAGGATTCGGCGCCGGACACGGCATCGGTCTTTGCCAACTCGGCGCACTTGAGCTCGCGCGATCCGGTCACGATGTAAGCGAAATCCTGGCGCACTATTACCCTGGAGCCCGGATTGCGGTGCTGACCGACCCGATTCAGCCCTAGCTCCCCTCCCCATCTTGAGCTTCCGCTTCGACCTGCACCAAGGGACCGCCACCGGTCCACGTTTGGGTACGCTGCACACTCCGCATGGTGCGATGGAAACGCCCGCTTTCATGCCGGTCGCCACGCGCGGCATGATGCGCGGAGTCCTGCCAGCTCAGTTGGAAGAGCTTGGTTCGCGCATGGTACTAGCGAATGCCTTCCACCTCTTCGCACGCCCCGGCACTGAGCTGGTGCAAAAGCTAGGTGGAGTACATGGCATGCTGGCCTGGGATGGGCCAATCTTGACCGACTCCGGTGGCTTCCAAGTATTCAGCCTCGGCGCCCTTGGCAAGGTGCACGCTAACGGGGTGAAAGTCGAGCATCCAGTGTACGGCGGTTACGTTGACTGGACTCCGCAACTTGCCTTCGAAACACAAGTCGGCCTCGCGCCAGACGTTGCGATGGTGCTCGACGTTTGCCCCGATGCACCGCTCGATCAGAAAAAATGCGCCGCCGCAGTCGAACGCACAGTGACTTGGGCGCGTGTCCAGCGCGACCTTCATGATTTGCGCGGCGGCGCCGACTCTGGTCAAGCGCAGTTCGGAATTGTGCAAGGCGGAGTTTTCGCAGACCTACGTGAGCATTGCGCGCGCAGCCTCATTGATCTTGAATTTGATGGCTACGCGATTGGCGGCGTCAGCGTCGGCGACGGACACGAAGCCATGATGCATGGCGTCGAACACTCAGCGCATGTCCTGCCGCAGGACCGCGTCCGCTATCTCATGGGCGTGGGTACACCAGCCGAACTTATCGAAAGCGTTGCCCGCGGCATCGACATCTTCGACTGTGTGTACCCGACACGCGCCGGCCGCTTTGCTACCGCGCTCACCGACGAAGGCCGCATGCACATGCTTAATGCGCGCTTCAAGGACGATACGCGCGTACTCGACCCCGGCTGCACCTGTCCCTGCTGCACCAGTGGCGTGCCGCGCGGCGCGCTGCGTGCAGGATTCAAGGCCAAGGAGCTACTACCCCCCATCCTGCTGAGCCTGCACAACCTCTACTACCTGCATAATCTCATGCACCGCATGCGCAAGGCAATCGCCTCCGGAACCTTCGGCGAGTTGCGTCAGCAAATCCTCCGCGCGTATCTGCCGACGAAAATCACGAACTAGTCGGAGCTCGCTTCGACCCCGACCTTTGACTGGAAAGTCATCGCCAAACCGCCCGGCGCGAGTAGCGAGTAAATGCGCTCGCCATGCGCCAGCATCGGACCTTGCGGATTAAGGCCTTGCGCGCGAGCGTGCTCGGCAACGGCATCAGCATCATCAACTTCTACCTGCAACATGATGCCGGGCGGCATTCCTTCGCCTTCGGGCCAAACTTCGATCCAGCTCTTACCAGCTGGGAACATGCCGCCTTGCAGCGAATCAGGATCACCCGCCTTGAGCGGCTTGGATACGCAAGGGAAGCCAAGTCCGAGCCCAAGAGTCTCAACTAACTGATCAGCCTCGGGAGTGATGGCGCAAAAACGGATGCCGAGCACTTCGAACATGCAGGCATTCTAAATGCGCGCCTTAGCTTCTACGCAGTGCACCAATTGCCGTCGCCCCGACCCCAATTGCAATACCTATCAAGCCAATCGCAAGTGCAAGCAGAAGATTTTCTCCCTGGCTGTAGAAGTCACCTATCTTGAGTGACAGGCTAAAGAGCGTGATCGCGATCATGATCACGGCAGGCACCGCGAGTGGCCAGAAATTGCGGCCCTCCTGACGCAGGTAGACAGTTGCAGTGATCAGCGCCAATCCTGCGATCAGCTGATTGGTCGAACCAAACAGTTGCCAGAGCGCCAATCCTGCAGGCCTGCCGTCGATCTCATAAGTTGCAAAGAAGGCTATCGCGCCGCAGGCAACGCCAGTCGCCAAAAAACGATTCTGTATTAGTAAGCCAAGCGGGCGCAGTGATTTGTGCTTTGCAATCGACGAGCCAATCTCTTCGACATTGAAACGTAGTAGGCGAGTAGCTGAATCCAGGGTGGTTAGCGCAAAGGAGACCACCACCATTGCGACCAAGGTCACCGCCAAATCGCCAGGCATGCCAATCTCCTCGATAAAGCT
>JAKVCF010000005.1:0-5672 GCA_022447335.1 Planctomycetota bacterium
TTCGTGCTGGGTTACTTTATGTACGCGAGCATCTTCCTGGCAATCGGGTCGATTTGTAACACGATCAAGGAGGCGCAAAACTTCATGGGGCCGGTGATGATGATCATGATTGTGCCGATCCTGACGATGGCCTTTATCCCGAAGGATCCACATGGTGCTCTAGCGACGGTGCTGTCTTGGATTCCGGTCTACACACCATTTGTGATGATGAACCGGGCGGCAGCCGATCCGCCAGCTTTCGATCTGTACGGCACGGCCATCATGCTTGTCTTTGCCAACATCGCGATGCTGTGGCTATGCGGTCGCATCTTCCGCACAGGCATTCTGCGTACCGGTCAGCCGCCCCGTTTCAAGGAGCTGTTGGGGTGGTTGCGCCGCGGTAACTAATTCCGCATTACATCTGAGCCACAGGGTGGCCATGCCGCTGGGGGGGGAGCTTCAGGTTCCTCCCCTGTTTTCTTTGCCGCGATCAGGGGGGTAAAGAGAGAGGTGCTCCAGGCCAACGCCTCGGCACTATTGCAAAGCCCAGTTAGCCCGGGAGTCTCGGGCGTGCGCAGCTTGGCTTCGCCTCGCTCCAGCAGCCGCCGCGCGGCCGAGTGTCGTCCAGTCTGCCAGTGATGCATGGCCACCGCTAGCTGGATCATGCCCTGCAGGAAGCGCGCCCGCGCTCCTCCTGCTTCGAGCCAGAGCTCTTCCCAAACTTCATGAGCGTCAAAGGCCTCGCCCGCGTTGAGCAGGGCGAGGCCTTTAAGGAATCGAGTGGCGTCAGGCTCAGAGAGTGTTTTCACCATCGCTGCCCTCACCACCATCGTCAGGCTCTTCCTTTTTCTCCTCAGCGCGTTTCTTGCGCTCTTCTGCTTTCTTGCGGAGCTCTTCGAGCTCTTCGGGATTAGCGTCACCGAAGTCGTCTTTGCCTTTTTTACGGGCGGCTTCCATCAGTTCCTTGTCCTCAGGGGTTGCCCATAAAGTCATCCAGGCGGCGCGACCTTTCCTGCTACCTAGTTCCTGCTCTTGCTTAGTGAGCTTTAAGCCTCTTTTATTGTCATTCCACCAGGCGATCCAGTCGTCTTGGTTCATGCGAATCTCCGCACCAGTGAGAACGGTAAGCGAGGTATGAATTTCGGTCATTTGTGGGTGACGACCACGCGCCGAACCCGAAACCATGCAGCCCATTAGCGCCTCAACACTCTCGACTTCGCGAATGCGGCCTAGAGACAGAATCCTTGCCCGGGTGACTTTGTCTCCGCGGTTGGTCTTGGTGAGGTTGTCGGCCAGGATCTTGACCGCTTTTTTGTCGCCCTTTTGGCCCAGAGCGTAGTAGTACTCTTCCGCGCAGCGCTCATCTTCGATAATGGCCTTGTTGGACTTCGCTTTGAGAAGCACGTTGGTGGCCTCGTCGTGTGCGTTGTAGCGCAGAGCATTGACCGTCTCAAAGCGCACTTCGCTGTCCTTGTGTTTCAGTAGTTTGCTTAGCTCTTTGACTACTTTCTTATCCGGTACTTTGCCGGCATCCTGAACTGCAATGAAAATCAAATCGAGCTGCTTGCTCTTGACCGCTGCCTCAATCATCGCAAGCGCTTTTTCTGGCGTGAGCTCTTCGGCTTCTTGTTCGCCTTCGACTTCGGCCGGCGTTTCTGCATCGGGGACAGGTTCCTGCGGCAGTGCGGGCAGCAGGATGAAGAATAGAGCGGGGAGCAGACTCATGACAATTGCAGGCGGTTATCGGGGTCCGTGGTGGAACCCGCCACTGGAATGCTGGTTCCGCACTCTCTGATTGTGCCGAAAACTACCAGCTAGTTCCTCTTTTCGAAGCAAACTGCTGCAAGTTTATTTGGAATAAGGGCTTCCAATCAAATTTTTGCCGGGCGACCGGTCACGATCCAGTGCTTGAAACGTTGGAAGAGGTGCTGTGGGTCGTGCGGGCCTGGAGCGGCCTCCGGATGGTACTGCACCGAGAATACTGGCAGGCTCTCATGTTCCATGCCGGCCACCGTGCCGTCGTTGCCATTGCGATGTGTGATGCGCAGTCCACTGGGTTCCAGGCTTTCAGCGTCGACAGCAAATCCATGGTTCTGCGAACTGATATCAATGCGCCCGTTGGTCTCGACTACCGGGTGGTTCGCGCCGTGGTGACCGAACTTCATTTTATAGGTGCTCGCGCCGAAGACGTGCGCCAGAATTTGATGGCCGAGGCAGATGCCAAAGGTTGGTAGCCCACCCTGGACCAGCTTACGCACTTCTTCGTGAGCATAGGTGATGGCAGCAGGGTCGCCCGGACCGTTTGACAAGAAGAGGCCATCTGGCTTCAGTGCGAGCACCTCTTCAGCGCTCGTCTTGGCTGGGACCACGGTGAGGCGAAGGCCGGTCGAAACTAGACAGCGCAGAATGTTGCGCTTCACGCCAAAGTCATAGCAGACCACGTGCGGTGCATCCGGTGCGATGAGGCTGTCAGTAGTACTGCGACCTTTGCCGTCTGGGTCGGGAGGCAGCGGTTCGTCCCAAGGGTAGGGGGCGGCGCAACTAACGCGTGCGGCGAGGTCCTGGCCTTCCAAGCTTGGGTGATTGCGTGCTATTTCGACCAGTGACTCGACGTCGAATCGCTGCGTGGACATTACCGCGCGAAGTGCACCATGTTCACGCAGTTTCAAGGTGATCTCGCGCGTGTCAACTCCTTCGATGCCTAGGACATCACGCTGTTCGAGGTACTCGCCGAGAGTCATATCGGCACGCCAGTTGGATGCACGAGGCGATAGTTGACGCATAATGAGCGCGTTAGCCCAGCAACGATCCGACTCGTCATCCGCCAGCGCAATGCCGTAGTTGCCTATCTGTGGATAGGTCATCACGACGCCTTGGCCTGCATAAGAAGGATCCGTGAGGATCTCCTGATATCCGGTCATCGCTGTGTTGAACACTAACTCAAAGGCGCGTTCGCCTTCAGCGCCGACCGAAATGCCGGGGAATGTGCTGCCATCTTCAAGTACGAGGATGGCAGGGCGTTGCGCGTTGTCAGTAGAGGAGGCGGGGAGGTCGGAGCCCATCGGGAGCCATGATTGTACGGGTCAGGCGGACTGAAATTGCTCGTACTCGCAGTGCGACGCCTACCTGACCATGATCATGCGCGGATCTGAGGTGGTGCTGGCGGTTGCAATTTCGACTTCGAAAGTGACAACGACGAGCCAGCCAACTTGCGAATCCTGGCGAATTGGCAGGCTGTGCCCACTCACTCAGCTCGCGGCCACGTCGAGTAGCAAATCGGCCGTTTCGTGCTGCTGCAGGTGCGCATAGCCCAGACCCGCAATCATGACAGCGTTATCTGTGCAGTGCTCTGCTCGGGCGAAGATCGCCTGTACTCCGTTCTTTTCAGCTGCGCTTGCCATATCGACGCGCAGCCGTTGGTTGCAGGCGACACCGCCACCGACAAGTATCCGTGGGATGTTGTATTGCTGGGCTGCGCGCAGGCACTTGCGGATCAGTGTGTCCATGACCGCCGCTTCAAAGGAGGCTGCCATGCCGGGGAGGTTCTGCGACTCAGGAAGTGTGGGTTCTTCGCGACGACCTCCCGGCCCTTTGAGCTTGTAGAGGATCGCGGTCTTCATGCCCGAGAAGCTGAACTCGAGCGAGTTGGGGCCGAGCATTGGGCGCTTGAAGGCATAGGCCTTTGGGTCGCCGTCGGTAGCAGCCTTCTGAATGGCCGGACCACCTGGGTAGCCTAGGTTGAGCATCGCCGCTGCTTTATCGAGTGCTTCGCCTGCCGCGTCATCGCGTGTGGTGCCGAGTAGAGCGTGTGCAAGTGGCGATTCGGTCCGGAACAGCGAGGTGTGTCCACCGGAAACGACTAGTGTGATGTAAGGAAATTCCCAATGGTCGACCGACATTAGCGCTGCGTAAGCATGTGCTTCGATGTGATGTACTGGGATCAACGGCTTCTGCCAGGCCCAAGCGAGGGACTTCGCGGCTGTCACGCCGACCAGCAGTGAGCCAAGCAGGCCCGGGCGTGTCGTGACGGCAATGCCCGATAGATCCTGCGGGTGGCAGTTAGCTTCGGTCAGAGCTTCTTCGATTGCAGGTACGATGGCACGCAGATGCGAGCGGCCGGCAATTTCGGGTACGACGCCGCCCCATTCGGCATGTTCGGCGATCTGGCTGTGGACAACTGACGACAGCGCTTCACGGCCGCCGCGTACAACGGCGGCGGCCGTCTCATCGCAGGAAGATTCAATACCCAGAATAAGGGCTTCGTCCGGCGGGCTCATAAAGGCGGTTGGGACAAGGTCTCGGTAAGTGCGCGGAGCGCGTGATCGGTAACCGGGTCTTCTGGTTGAGAGGGCCAATCTTTCAAAAACTCAAAGATAGAAATCACTTCGCTGCGATATTTTTCCGGGATCTCATCCTGGTACAAGGCTGCGAAGATAAGCCGCGACTGTTCGAACGGAACCGGCGCCACCGGGAGATCGGGTTCGATGCCGCCCGCCTGATCAGGAGTCATGTGGCCCTCGATAATGCGTCCACTAGGGGTGACGTAATAGCCCGCGGTGAACTTGATCACGAATTCACCATCTTTGTAGCGCTGTACTTGTTGGTATACGCCCTTGCCATAAGAGCGAGTGCCGGCAATTAGGGCTGCCCCACGATCGCGTAGTGCTGCAGCTAACACTTCGCTTCCTGAAGCAGAGTGCTCGTTGAGCAGCGCGATGATCGGGATTTGCAGATCGCGATAGTCATTGGGATCGGCTTTGCGTATCTGCTGGGCATTACCGCGCCCTTCGAGGGTGCAGATCACCCCACCATGCACGAAGCGTGCTGCGCAATCGACCGCGGCATCGAGCAGACCGCCGCGGTTATAGCGCAAGTCGAGAACGAGGCCGCGCAAACCTTGTTCGGTTAAGCGATCGAGCGCGACATCCAGTTCGTTGGTGGTGGTGCGGGCAAAGGAGCGAATATGGATGCGGCCTAGACCTTGTTCGGGGTCTAGCATTTCAATTCGGCCGATCGTGCCGGTGGGTACTGGTTCGCGCAGGATTTCGACCTCGAAGATCTCATCGTCGCGTTGTCGGCGGATTTGCAGATGTACCCGGGTCTCTGCTGGTCCCTTGATGCGTGCTACGACTGCGTCGACATCGAGGCCATCGATGCTCTGGCCGTCGATAGCCAAGATCGTGTCGCCGGGGCGCAGGCCTGCGCGTTCGGCCGGACCGCCTGGTTGCGGGTAGCGAATCCGGGAATCTCCCTGGATCTGTGCTCCGATGCCGATCAACCGTCCGGAGCTTTCCTCGCGATAGGTGTCAACTTCTTCAGGGCCGACAAAGGAGGAATAATCGTCTTCCAGTGAGCTGATCATGGCGCGCACGCCTTTGCGCATGAGGGCATTTTGATCCAAAGGAACGACGTATTCGTCGATCAGACGGTCGTGGACATCCGCCAGAATCTGCTCTTCCGGGCTCGACAGCGAGCGTGCCAGCACTGGGCCAAAGACTGTCTGGGCAAGTACCACACCCAATCCCGTCAGCGAGACGCCGAGCAGCATTCCAGCAGCAAAAGCCTGGCGGTCATGGTGAGTGGGCATGATTGGATTCTATCTCATGCCTTGGTCGACGTTTCTGCCTCAAGAGCCGCGGAATATACGATCCAGATTGTGGCGCCACTACTGTGGAAAACTGAGTGCGGAATAC
>JAKVCF010000005.1:5682-8542 GCA_022447335.1 Planctomycetota bacterium
CACTTCGATCTGGAGTCTCAAGAAAAACGGGCGCTTACGAGAAAGTAAGCGCCCGTCGAGCATCACAACCACATCTCTTCACCCAAAGGTGGAGGCTTGCGCCTCGCGAGAATCTTGCCCCACATGAGGCACCGTGGCCAAGAAATCCGAAGTTTTTTGGGAAGATCAGAAACGCGCTATTCGGTCCAGTGGGCGGGTTTCTCATGGTTGAGATCTTCCGGCGAGACATCGCCAAGTTCGCGTAGCGCCTGAATGGCCTGCTCGTCGTTGGGGGCCATGCCGTGGAAGTCGGGAATGTCTTCCATATAGCTCACCCCTTTGCCGATCGTGGTCCGGCAGGCGAGTAGCGTTGGACGTGACTCATCGGCGCGGGCTTCAGCTAAAGCATCGATTAGGCCCTGAATTTCATGGCCATCGACTTCAATCACCTGCCAACCAAAGGCGGCGTACTTCGCACCGATGTCACCTGGGTTCATGACGTCTTCGGTGCGGCCGTCGATTTGGATGCCATTCCAGTCGAGTAACAAGGTCAGGTTGCCGAGGCCGTAGTGCGCGGCAGCAGTAGCGTTTTCCCAGGGCTGGCCCTCCTGGCTCTCACCGTCACTGGTGACTGCGTAGATGCGAGCTGGGCTTCCATCTACTTTTGCAGCCAGCGCCATGCCGCCCGCTACGCTGACGCCAGTCCCTAAGCTTCCGGTACTCATTTCGATCCCGGGCAATGCGCCGAGGTGTGGGTGGCCTTGGAAGTGCGACCCGAACTTGCGGAATTGAGCGAGGTCTTTGGCCGGAAAGAAGCCGCGGCGCGCGAGCGTTGAGTAGAGCGCGGCGCAACAGTGACCATTCGACAGGATAAAGCGATCGCGCATCGGGTGCGCTGGCTGCGTCGGATCCACAGCCATCTCATGGAAGTAGAGTACGCTCATCATCTCGGCCATGCCGAGTGGCCCTGCGGGGTGACCGCAGGCGGCAGCGTGCACCATGCGAATGACATCGCGGCGCATGCGGTTGGAGCGCGCTTCAAGTTGTGCTATGGATTCGCGTAGCGCGGTGGGGCAGGTGGAGGTAGTCGGGCTCATTGCAGGATTAGGAGGCGAGCCAAGACTGGACCTCGGCGGCGATGCCCGCCGCGTCGAGGCAGTAGTGATCGAGTAGGTTCTTGGCGGGTCCGGTCTGCCCGAACTCGCCTTTCATGCCGTGCAGGCGGAGTGGAACTGCTACGCCGCTTTGTGCCAGCGACGAAGCCACGGCTTCGCCTAGTCCGCCGATGATCTGATGCTCTTCGACGGTCATCACGCGTCCGCACCTCTGTGCGACGTGCGCCACGGTGACGTCGTCCAGTGGCTTGATCGTTGCAGCGTTCAGCACGAGGGCATCGATGCCCTGTTCGGCCAGTAGATCGGCGGCTTTCATGCACTCGGCGACTTCCACGCCGCAAGTAATAAGTGCAATGTCTTCTCCATCACGTACCACATCCGCGCGTCCAAGTTCGAAGGAAGGAAGGTCTTGGAGGATGGGTGTCGCGGCCCGCGATACGCGCATATAGCAGGGTCCATCGATTTCAGCGATAGCTGCCACCGCGGCCTCGGTTTGACGTGAATCCGCCGGAACAATCACGCGCATGTTAGGTAGCACGCGCATTAGTGCGAGGTCCTCTAGCATCTGGTGTGAGGCGCCGTCTTCGCCCACTGTAAGGCCGGCGTGACTGGCGACGATCTTGACATTGGCGTTTGTGATTGCGATCGACTGACGAATCGGTTCCCATGCTTTACCCGCCGCGAACATCGCGAAGGAGCTGCAGTAAACCAGCTTTCCTGATAGGGCGAGGCCTGCGGCGTATCCCGCCATGTTCATTTCGGCCACGCCGATATTGAAGAAGCGGTCGGGAAAGGACTTCGCGAATACGCGGGTCTTTGTGCTGCCCGAGAGGTCGGCATCGAGAACGACTAGGTCAGTGCGCTGGTGCCCGAGGGCTTCCAGAGCACGACCGTAGGCCGCCCGCGTCGCTTCTTGCTTGACGGGGGGAGGTGCGGTCCGGTCCATGCGTGGGGAGGCTACCATTCCGCTATGCCCCGCGCCCAGGTCCGAGTGTGTTCCGAGTTCTGTGCTGCCTTCCGCCTCGCAATGGAGGGGGCGAGTGACTCGGAGAATGCAGCAGCTTTTGGAGTCTGCTTCAGCCCAAACTTCCATGGGCACAACTACCTACTTGAGGTCAGTGTCTCAGGTGAAGTGGATCCGCGTAGCGGATTGGTGGTTGATTACGCCGTGCTCGATGCCCTGATTGAGCGCGAGATTCTGAACGAGGTCGATCACAAGAACCTCAACACCGATGTGCCATGGCTGGAGGGCGTGGTGCCGAGTTCAGAAAATCTGAGCATGGCCTTCTGGCGTCGACTGGAGGCGACGCTTCCTGACAGCTTGCAGCTCGAGCGCATTCGACTGCGGGAATCTCGCGATCACGAAGTCGTCTTCGAGGGCTTTCAAGGAGAGGAATAGGCTCCAGCTCGGAAAGGAAAGCCAAGTCCAGCGCGATTTGAATTTGGGTGATAGGATCAAGAGTCGGGTTCCCCTGTCTGGCATTTCCCCTTACCTCCCCTCAGCCTTAGCATCCCCGTGCGTTACCAGGCCGTTCGTCCGCTTTGCGCGCTTGTAACGATCTTCGTCGTCGTATTCGTGTTTGGTATGGCGGTCGATTTTGCGCAGTCCTTAGGTAAGGCCAGTAGCCCGAAGATCGCGCACGTGGAATATTCAGACCAGGGTCTCTCAGAGCCCGCAATTCTGGGCACTGAATCGGTTTATCCGACCAACTGATCTGGTACCCATTCAGACAGCATCTGAGTGACGCAGTCACTCACGCTCTGGC
>JAKVCF010000005.1:8572-35754 GCA_022447335.1 Planctomycetota bacterium
GATAGGCGGCCTCGCGCTCACGCAGAATGGTTTTCAGGCGGGTGAGAGCATCAGTATCACCTTGCATAGGCCGCATATCGCCTTGAGCGCGAACCCGCTCCAAATGGTCTTCTGGGCTTGCCTGAAGCCAAACTGTACGGCAGCTGCGCAGTAGGCGATCGTAGGTGGGGGACTGCACGATGCCGCCCGGTACTGCGAGCACGCCGGTGCCGTGATGCGATAGCCAGTCCTCAAGTGCGCCAGCTTCATGGCGGCGATAGCCGACGCTGCCTTCGAGTTCGAATACCTCGCCGATGGGCATACCTGCTCGTAACTCGATCCAGGTATCTAACTCGCTGAAGGGCACCTCAAGTTCGCGGGCGAGGGCCGTACCTAAAGTCGATTTACCTGCACCGCGAAGGCCGACCATTGCATAGCGTGCCGGGCGTCCGGCGCGCGGGAGGTCGCAGAGTTCGGCGAGGCTGATCCCGAGCGCCTCGGCAAGGTCAGAGAGCTTTCCCAGGCTTGGGTTGGCGCGACCAGCTTCGGCGTCGATCAAGAAGCGTCGACTCCAGTTCGCTCGCTCGGCCATGTCTTGGAGGGAGAGTTCACGAGCCTCGCGAGCTTCTCGAATCTTGCGGCCGAGTGCGGATAGCAGGGATCCATAGGGCATATGTGCAGTATATTACACACACTTGACTCTCATCGAGTATTTTGTTGCACTATAGCTTCCCTTAAGCGGAGTCCCCATGTCCATCACTGTTGCTGCCGATCCGTCCCTCTCGCCTGTCGAGTTTCAGACTCATCCGAGTCGCTACCGCCATTGGCGCCTTGCTTTTGATGGCGAGGTGGCCCGCCTCACCATGGCTGTCGATGCCGAGGGTGGTTTACGTCCTGGCTATGAGCTGAAGCTCAATTCCTATGACCTGGGTGTCGACATCGAGCTGGCCGATGCAGTCCAGCGCATTCGGTTCGAGCACCCGGAGGTGCGTTGCGTCGTTATCGATGGTGCGCTGGACAAGGTCTTTTGCGCCGGCGCGAACATTCAGATGCTGCGGAGTTCTGGCCACGGCTGGAAGGTGAATTTCTGTAAGTACACCAATGAGACGCGTCTCTACCTCGAGGACATGTCCGAGGTTTCAGACATCAAGACGCTTGCGGCTTGCAACGGTGCCACAGCGGGGGGCGGTTATGAACTAGCCCTTGCTTGTGACGAAATTTTGTTGGTGGATGACAGCAACTCTTCGGTCTCACTACCTGAGGTGCCGTTGCTGGCTGTGCTGCCGGGCACGGGTGGTCTGACCCGCGTGGTCGACAAGCGCATGGTGCGCCGCGACCGGGCTGATGTATTCAGCACCCTGGTCGAAGGTATCAAGGGCAAGAAGGCCATCGAATGGGATTTGGTGGATGACATCGCCCCTTTGTCTCAGTTCGAAGCCAAACGCGATGAGATGGCGCAGGCTTTGATTGCGACCACGCCGGACAAAGGCGATTGCGTTGGTGTTGAGTTGACAGAAGTTCCTATGAAGCGCTGCGAGAAGGGTGTGCGTGGGGATTTTGTGATTCTGAAGGAAACCGGCGGGCGCGGCGCTTCGCTAACCCTCACGCTTCCGAGCGAATTGGGTCCGCAGATTGGCGACGAGGCTCACGCCGCCGCCTGTAGTTGGTGGTTCTTTCAGGCCATGCGCGAATTTGACCTGGCGCTCCTGGAGCTGCGCATCAATAAGCCGGAGATCAACCTAGTCAATTTGCGCGTGATCGGCAATCCCCAGGTGGCACTCGATCTCGATGCCATGTTGGCTGCGCATCAGGATCACTGGTTCGTGCATGAGGTGCTGCACTTCGCTAAGCGCGTATTCAAGCGCCTCGATATGACCGCGAAATCTTTCTTTGCGCTGGTTGATGGGGGTACGGCCTTCGCTGGTACCTTTCTCGAAATAGCGCTTGCTGCAGATCGCATTTATGTGTTGGATGATGCCGAAACTGATGTGCAACTTGGCGTCAGCATGCTGAATGGTGGCGCCTACCCGATGGGCAACGGCCTGACACGTCTTGAAACACGCTTCCTTGGTGAGCCCGAGAAGGCTGGTGAAGTCCTTGCGCACTCTGGCCTGTTCGATGCAGCCAGTGCCGATGAGCTTGGCCTCGCGACTGAGGCTATGGACGAAATCGACTGGGAAGATGAGATCCGTGTGCTCCAGGAAGAGCGTGCTTCGTATAGTCCGGATGCGTTGACCGGCATGGAGGCAAATCTCCGCTATGCCGGCCCTGAGACGATGGAGACCAAGATTTTTGGGCGCCTGACCGCTTGGCAAAATTGGATCTTCCAGCGTCCCAACGCCGTCGGTGATAGCGGTGCATTGCAGTGCTATGGCACGCCGGTGCGCCCTGAGTTTGACTACAACCGCACCTAATCGCAGATAGCAAAATGGCAAGTATCGACTACGAAAGCAAGATTCCCAACAATGTCGACCTGGCGTCGGACAAGCGACTTCAACGTGCTCTGGAGAAGTGGCAGCCGGAGTACCTTCAGTGGGGGCACGAGATGGGGCCCACGGACTTCGAAGATAAGGAGATCTATTTGCGCACGGCTATCAGCGTCGACTCGAAGGGCTGGGCGCACTTTGGGCATGTCAAAATGCCGGATTATCGCTGGGGCATCTTTTTGGAGCCGCATGAAGCCGGGAGGGTCGTTCCATTTGGCGACCACGCGGGTGAGGCGGCCTGGCAGGAAGTGCCGGGTGAATATCGCACCGAATTACGCCGCCTGATTGTGACGCAGGCTGACACCGAGCCTGCTTCGGTTGAGCAGCAACGTTTGTTGGCGCACACTGCGCCATCGCTCTATGACATGCGCAACCTATTCCAGGTCAATGTCGAAGAGGGCCGCCATTTGTGGGCAATGGTCTATCTGCTACACCGCTATTTCGGCAAAGATGGTCGCAACGAGGCAGACGAGCTCCTCGACCGTCGATCGGGAAATCCGGATCGCCCCCGCATTCTCGGGACTTTTAATGAGCCCCTTCACACTTGGCTCGATTTCTTCTGTTTTACGATGTTCACAGATCGTGACGGAAAGTTTCAACTGCTAGCACTGGCAGAGTCGGGTTTTGATCCGTTAGCGCGTACTTGCCGTTTTATGCTGACCGAGGAGGCGCACCACATGTTCGTGGGGCAAACCGGCATGGGTCGAATCATTGAGCGTACTTGCCAGGTCATGAAGGAGCACCCAGATGCTGATCCGCGCGAGTACGGATCGATCCCCTTCGATATGCTGCAGAGATACATCAACTTCTGGGTCAGTTCGTCGACCGATTTATATGGCTCAGAAGTCTCTTCAAACGCTGCTAATTACTATGCCGCTGGTCTTAAGGGCCGTGCTTATGAAGAGAAGAAGTACGAGGATCACCAGGCTTTGGAAGGAAGCTACGAGATCGAAAAGATTGAAGGTGACAAACTGGTTAAGGAAGAGGTGCCACTGCGGAACGCGATGAATGAGTTGCTACGCACGGACTACCTTGAGGACAACCAGAAAGGCGTTGACTATTGGAATCGGGTTGTCTCAAAGCAGGGTTTGGACTATCGATTTTCACTCCCGCATCGCCGATTTAACCGTAGCATCGGCATGTACACGGGACTGTATTTCGACGTGGATGGCACACCGGTAACGCAGGAGTATTTCGAGCAGCGTGCGAGCGATTGGCTCCCGACCGAGGAAGACCGTGCTTACGTCCAGTCGTTGATGGTGCCATGTCACGAGCCGGGTAAGTGGGCTGGCTGGATAGCCCCACCGCCAAAGGGCATTAACAGTCAGGCGCACGACTTCGACTACGTGCGTTTGTAACCACTCAACTGAGCACCGAGCGAGGTATCCTTGTGGTCATGCGCAAGGGTGCCTCGTTCTTCTTATTGAGCTTCTTAGTGAGCTTGCTAGTCGTTTCTGGTTGTGGTCAGGAGCCGGAGATCGGCGGTGGTGCTGCAGGCATCGATTTCGAAGGTGGAGGCGAGTCTGATCCTGAGATCGGCGAGGGGAAGTCGCCCTACAATTCGCAGGATGCAGGTGGCTCCGCGATGGTTCCTGAGGGCCAGTTCGACCCGGCAACTGGCACGCGAGTGCACGTACGTGTGGTCACGGCTGCCGATGGGCAACCGTTGGCAAATTGCCCAGTTTCACTCTATTGGGAGCGGTCGGGTTCATCGGCACTGGGGCGTATTCTGACCACTACTGACGAGGATGGCCGCGGGCACTTTGAGATCTTCCAGCGCACGTTTGTTCAGAAGGTAGTCGCGATGGGTACTGGTTCAACGGCTCCGGAGCCGCACGTCCTCGCACAGTTTGTTGGGTCCGAAGAGATCGAGACCATCGAGTTAGCAGTACGCCCTGCTGCACGTTTTGCTGGGCGCGTGCTTGATCAGGATGGCAACCCAGTGCCGGGTGCCAAGGTTTCGGCCTGGACCGAAGATCGCTGGAAGGTTGAGGGCATGACCGAAGTCGAGTCGACTGCAACTGGCACCGCTGATGCCAATGGCAACTTCCGCATGGGTGGAATGCCAGGCGGCCCCTTTCTTTTGACTGCGATAGCCGACGGAATGATTGCAGTTCAACGTGCTGTCGGTGTCAACGAATATGACGAAGAGATCGAGCGCATCGAGCTTGTGCTCGCGCAGGCCAACTTGGTCGATGGGCAGGTACTCGATCAGGAAGGCAATCCGGTGCGCGGCGCGATTATTGAAGCAGGCATCCCACGACGTCGGATCACGCATACGCCGACCGAAGACTCAAGACTGATTTATATTCCTGGGCGTCAGTGGATTGTTGAATCCGATCGAGACGGTGGGTTCCTGTTGCCGGGCG
Organism: Planctomycetota bacterium; assembly: GCA_022447335.1. Classification (GTDB taxonomy): domain Bacteria; phylum Planctomycetota; class UBA1135; order UBA1135; family UBA1135. Next base: position 13,407 of record JAKVCF010000005.1, read on the forward strand.
TGCCTGCGAGCGAAGCCTGGAACATTCGCATTCGCCATGGCAGTTTCCGTGACTTCCGCGACCGTTTTGATGCCGGATCAAAGGTATTGCAGTTTCGTTTGCAGTCGGGCTTGGAGGTGCACTTGCGCGCAGTCGATACTGATTCCAAGCCGATCCCTGAAGGGGATGTCATGATTCTCGGCGCTTCGGCTCGTCCCGCACCTTTGCGTATGGGCGGCGCAGCTTTACTGGGGCTAGAAGAAGACGCCGATGCCATCGTTATGGTGCGCGCTACCGGCTACGCGATGAAGGTAATTTGGCCGGTGCGCTACAACACATTCGGTGACCCGCTGGAGTTAGTGCTCGAAGATGCTAGCCCGATTATTGGCCAGGTGGTTGACGGTAACGGCGAACCCATCAGCGGCGTCGCTTTGATTGCACGCGGCCTCGATTTCTTGGATTCGATGCCACTAGGCTTGCGCGACGCCTTCCCGGGCAAGCAACCCGAAGAGGTCTTTCGACTCAATCGGCGCGCTTCGGGCGAAGGTGGTCGTTTCCGCTTCGGTCAACTCTACCCAGGCCGTTGGGAGATCACTGCGACTCATCCAGACGGCCGGGTGACTAGCGAGATTTTTGAAGCGCCGCGCAGCGACGTGCGGATCATCTTCTAGCACGCTAGAAGAGGTCACTCTGCTGGGCTAACGGTTCTATGCAGCCCGGCCCTTCGATGCCGGCACGGTTAACTGCTAGCGAGACTGGATAGGTGTCGAGTGTGCCAGCCAATTGTGGCGCTGGCGGCGGATCGATTGTTTGTGTTTTACGTGCACCGGCGAGCCACTTTTCTTGCCGCTCAGGCGTTTCAAGGATCAGCGGCATCCGATGATGCAGTCGCTCTAGATCAGCGTTTGCAGGTAGAGTCAGGATGGTGAAGCTGCGTACTTCCTGCTTAGTCTCTGGATTTGTCCATCGTTCCCAGAGGCCTGCGAAGGCGAACAGTTGCTGATCTGTGATGTGAAAGTACCAAGGGAACTTCTTACCTCTACGATTTTCCCATTCGTAGAATCCGTTGCTAGGAACTAGGCAACGTCGTTTTTTGTAGGCATCTCGAAAAGACGGTTTCTCTGCCACGGTCTCGCTTCGCGCGTTGAAGGTTTTATTTCCGAAGCTCGTATCCTTTGCCCAGCGGGGTAGCAGACCCCAGTGAGCGGGCTCTGCGATGCGTTTCCCCTGCCCATCGTCGTGCACGATCAGACTATGCTGCGTCGGCGCTAAGTTGTAGCGCGGCTCGAGAGCGGGCATGTGGGCCAGCCGGAATACCGAAGCGATCTCTTCTGCGGAAGAGGTGAGGGTCAAGCGACCGCACATTGCTTTATGCTACGGCATAGCTGGACGTTCACGGGTCGCAGTGATCGGCAGACTCCAGGCGCTGGCTGTGGGCTGTCTTCCCACCCGCTTGGCACGCCCAAGTTGCGCTAATTATTTTGCACTTTGCGTGCGTGGCCTTGTCAGGTGGACGAGGAAGAGCAATATCCATGCGACCGAGGTCGCGAGGTGGGTGAATTTCCAAATTTCACGCCAGCCCTCGTCACTGCTTACTTGCAGTAGGTAGGCCGAGGCTGCCATCGGAAAGAAGCTGATGGCAAGTGCAATACCCGTCATACGACGCGCTTGGAATCCCGAGCGGATGCGTTGCCAAGCATGGCGCTTCCAAATGGCAGCAACCGCAAAGATCAGTAGGGGGGCGGTCAGTACGTGCCCAGCCTGCATCTCGTCCTGCCACGGGTGATTCAAGATCGAAAAATCATCGGTGGGCCGAACGAAATAGAGCATCCATGCCCAAACTAGCCCCGTCCCTGCAACCAGAAGTTGTGCGAGCTTGAGAAAGTGGGCTTCGCGGCGGCTCAAGGCAGGGGGCCCACGGTCTTCTTTGCAGGCATTTCTTCGGTATCGCCTTTCTTGCGTTCGGTATCCAGCAGTACTTGATGGATTGCCAACGCCTGACGCACAGCATTTACTGTTGCATGCGCAGTCAAAGTTGCTCCCGTTAAGTTGCGGACGCCACCTTTTATTCGCAATGCGCCGCTTAAAGGCTTGCCTTTCATTTGCGATATCCAACTTGCCGAAGCCCTGTATTCACGCGGCTCATCGAATCGCAATATTTCAATGCGCTTGATCCTGCTGCGACCATCTATGGCAATCATTAGGGTCTGCGACTTTGTGCGTACTTTGCGCGTATCGAAGTAGGCCGTACCAATCCAATGTCCGCCAACGATTGCGCGATATTGGCGAACGCGCGGTGTCGATAGTTTTAGCTTCCCTACTCGCTGAATCTCGTTTACTTGATCTTCGTCGAGGCTGACGCTGATCCGTTCGAAGGTTGCTTTCGGGAACGTTAGCTCCAGTGCTTCACGCGGCTGGACTAATTGAAGTGCGGACACCTGCCCCACAAAAGTGAGGCAGGTGGCCGCTAGGAGGAGAACAAAGCGAGCCAACGGCTATTAAAAGACGTATCCGGTCGCTAGTTCAATGATGTCATCATCATCACCATTGCCCGCATCCTCTTGTGTGAAGGCGGCCTTGAAGATGATCGATGGCATTGGCTGATATGCAACGCCTAGCATGGTCCGTGTGACCTCGGAATCGGACGAGTTGTCCTCATCCAAGTCGTATGCGGAGTAGCGGAGATACGGAGTTAGTGAAGCATCCGTATTGCCGTCAGCGAAAAGGTCGTAGCCAAGATCAACGTAGTATCCGGAGATATTTTCGTTGTCAGTTGTGGCTCCGGCTCCGTCGCCTGCTCCATCAACTTCCGCCGATGCCCAGACAGCTCTGCCGATGAATCCGCCAACTTCGTACTGAGCGTGCAGTTCCATGACAGTGGTCGAGAAGGATCCAACATCGCTTCCTTGGCCGGAGTCACCCAGATAGAGCGATCCACCAAGCCACATGCCGTTATCTCCCATCCAATCGAGACGGACGATAGTGGCGAGGTCTTCTGCTTCAGCCTTTGAGCCTTTCTGGCGACCACCACGCATGCCATCGTCAGCAAGGTCAAAGCCTTCTGCATCGAAGCCGTTCATGAGGGTGACGTTGTACTCAAATGCGCCCAAGTTGCCGTATGCAGCGACGCCGTTCTCGTGCCAAGTTGTAGGCAGGATGTAGCGTTCGACTGAGGGGCGGTTCGGGCTTAAGAACGTAGTCGGCTCGTGGAGCTGGTTGATGATCCCCATTGGAGTGAGCAAATGACCGAAGCGCAGGTTGAGTGCGTCGGAATGCTGGTACTCGAGGTATGCGAACTCGACATACGTTTCGTTTACATGTTCCCACTCGATTTCTGAGTTGAACAACCAGTTTTCATTGAACCTATAACCGAGATACATGATCGCTCGGTAAAGGTCTGCTTGGGTTTTGGAGTCGCTATTGGTGTAGAGCATTTCTCCATAACCACCGATTGCGAGTCCTTGGTCCGCGCTATAGACCTTTGAGGCTGCTGGCGCTAGGCCAGCTTGGCCGATTGTGACTGGTGCAAAAAGGCTGTCGCCGAATTGCATGGATTCCAGCTCCTGGTCAAGAGTCTGAACTTGGCGCTCAAGGTCAGCGATTCGCTCTTCAGCTGACTGTGCTGTTACAGCAGAAGTTAGTAGGAAAGCACTTGTTGTAGCAAGTACGGGAGAGGTGAGTTTCATTTAGTTGTTTTGAAGTGAGGCTCAAGATCCTTGGAAGTTCGGATTCGGAAGCCATCAGGTTGTTGCCGTTCAGCGATGACAACGCCGAAAGACGGGTCCTCGTTGGCCCAGGCAAGTGCGCGCTCGGGGCCCAGAACGAGAAGTGCGGTGGATAGGCAGTCTGCTGCGAAGGGGTCAGCGTGTACCACGGTGATGCTGCCAAAGTCCGTAGCTGGGTAACCGGTGCGCGGATCAAGGATGTGGCCTATGCGTTGACCGTCCACAACGATGCCCCTTTCGGAGTTGCCACTGGTCGCTACGCTGCCAGCTGGAATGTGCAGATGGCCAATGCTCTGCTCACGCTGGTCGGGGTGAGCAATCGCAAGCTCAAACTCGCCAGGTCCGTACAACAGCCATTGGCCGCCAAGGTTTACTTGTGCGCGTTGTACGTTTGGGTCCTTGCTCAAGGTGAGAGCGGCATCGCGCAGCGCCGCACCTTTACCAAAGCCACCTTCGTCCCAGCCGTTGGGGGTAGCCAGAGCTTCAGCCAATTCGCTTTCGCTGGGTTGACGGGCCTCGCCGCGCAGTCCCCAGGCAGCGACCAGTGAGGCGCAACGTGCTTCGAAAGCACCTTCGGTGCGGTTTGTCCAATCTTGTGCTTCTTGCAGATCAGCAGCCAGAGTGACGGTGGGGGCGGCCCCAGCATTGACTTGCGCCAACTCACCTTCGGGATCCCAGGTGGTTAGCCGCTGTTCGGCCACTTCAAGGCTGAGTAGCACATCTTCTGAGGCGCTTAGGGCTGCCCCACGGTCAGTGGCTTCGACCTGGATCTGAGCCTCGGTGCCCATCAAAAAGACGGTGCGATCGATGCTTCCAGAGGGTGTTGGGTCTTCTGGCGCTCCGGTGCAGGCAGCCGCGAGTAGCAGCGACACTCTCGATAGAGGGCGCTGCAAGACGCGGACTCGGGCGCTGAACAGCATTGCTAATGAGACGCAGTCTCAAATGAGGCCATATAGAGTAGGCTCCGACTCGAAACTCAGCAAGCCCCAAAATTGAGGATTTTAGGATTTCTGTTCGTGGGCTCAGCTTTCGGCACAATGCGCGAATGATTCAGGAATGGTTGCAGGCCCGACGGGCGGGCGAAGAGCAGAGCGAAAAGGCTTTGCAGGCCTTCGTCATGGCGGTGGTCCAAGGGTCGATCACGCGTGCCCAAGCCGCCGCATGGCTGGCCTTTGTTTACTTCCAGGGCATGCGGCCGGCCGAGACAGTGGCTTTCACCCGGGCTATGACGGAATCTGGTGAGACTTTGAGCTGGCCGGGTATCGACGGCCCTTTCATCGACAAGCACTCGACTGGGGGAGTTGGCGATAAGGTTTCGTTAGTACTGGCGCCACTTTGGGCTGAGCTCGGTTTGCGTGTCCCGATGCTTTCGGGGCGTGGGCTAGGGATGACTGGTGGCACGCTTGACAAACTTGAGGCTATTCACGGTTATCAAACAGACCTGCAGCCCCAGCGCCTGCACGAGTTGCTGTCAGAGGTGGGCTGCTTCATCAATGGCCAGACCGCTCGGATAGCCCCGGCAGATCGCATTCTTTACGCATTGCGCGACGAAACTTGCACTGTCGAGTCCATCCCGCTGATTACGGCTTCGATCCTATCGAAGAAGCTGGTTGAAGGCATCGATAGGTTGGTGCTCGACGTGAAGTGGGGCAGCGGCGCATTCATGAAGACGCGTGACGACGCGCAGTCGTTGGCTGACTCACTTGTAACGGTGGGCAACGGCGCGGGGGTCGAGACTACGGCGCACCTTACCGACATGACCCAGCCGCTTGGATTGAAGATTGGTAATGCACTTGAGGTTGAGGAGGCCGAAGATTGCTTGCGTGGCGAGGGTCCCGAGGACCTCACTGAGCTCTGCGTATTGCTTTCTGGTGAAGGCGACCGCGCGCGCGAAGTCTTGCGCAGTGGTGCGGCGTTGCCACGTTGGCATGCGATGGTGCGCGCGCATGGTGGTGATCCAGACCGTCCACTCAAAGGTGAGGGCTGCGATGAGCAGGTGGTGCTTGCGTCAACTTCGGGTGAGGTCACGGAGTGCGATGCTGGTGAGTTGGGTTGGGCGGCGCATCGCCTTGGCGCTGGTCGCACCCATGCTGACGAAGCCGTGCATTTTGGGGTCGGTTTGATCCTGCACGCTAAGCGCGGTGATCACGTCCAGCAAGGACAGCCGCTGGTCACGATTCGCCACACCAGTTGCCAGGGTCTGGATGAAGCGCAATCGCGTGTCGCACAAGCCTTCAGACTTCAATAAATCCAGTTTGTGCGCGTATTTTCGCGCGGATTCTCGCTGCAGGGATTGTGAAGTGAGTGGCATACTCAAGGAGCAGGTTTTCTTTGCGAAATCCGTGCTCTCTTCCCTTTCCGGCATCCCTAATGCGCCGATTCCCTATCGGTCTCTCGATTCTTGCGTCGTTTGCTATTCCGGCTTGCCTCGCGACGAGTGGCTCATCCTCAAGCTCGCAACCTGCCTCCTTTTCTGGGGCGGGCAGTAGTGGGATAGGTGCACCTCCCGGAGGTTCTTTCGGAGCCATAGGTCGCCTGGATTCGGAGTTGCAGGCGTTGATTGCTGCGCGGGCATTGACTGGAGATCCGAGTGCCGGTCGTACCCTGCCGTCGATTGGTGACCCTCTTGCGCAGCTGGGACGAGACCTTTTCTTCACCAAGGGCTTGGGGGGCGACCTAGACACAGCCTGCGCAACTTGCCATCACCCTGTATTGGGCGGTGGCGATGCATTGTCAGTTGGCGTTGGTGTCGATGCCGTAGATGAAGACCTACTCGGTCCTGGCCGTGTGCATGAGCACGGTGCTCCAAACTGGGATGGGGGTCCGACCATTCCGCGTAACTCACCGACGACCTTCAACATCGCACTTTGGGACCAGTACATTTTTTGGAATGGTCGCATCGAATCGCTTGGCAAGACATCAGGACTCAACGGCGATGATGGACAGGGAATCACAACCCCAGACGTGGCATGGCCCCAAGTGGATATGGATGCGTTCTCCAACCTCGTGCATGCGCAGGCGCGCTTTCCGATCGTTGCGATGGACGAGATGAAAGGTTTCTTCTTCGAGTTTGGGAACTTTCCGCAGGCGACACGCGAACACATCGCTGCGCGAATTGGAGATTACGGGATCGGACAGGGCGAGCTGCCTTATAGCGATTGGGTGGACCGTTTCCGTTCGGCATACAACCAGCCAGGCATGCTGCCGGAAGATATTGTTACTGAGCAGAACATCGCGACGGCGATTGCGGAATACCAGCGTTCACAAATCTTTGTCAATACGCCTTGGCGCGATTATGTGCAGGGTGATCTGAGTGCTATCAGCACAGATGCCAAGCTGGGCGCACTACTCTTCTTCAAGGATCAAGCCAGCGGGGGGGGCGATTGCGCTAGTTGCCATAGTGGCGACTTTTTCACTGACGAAGAGCATTACGTGCTCGCCATGCCACAGGTTGGCCGCGGGCAGTCAGTCAGCATCGGCGCGACTCAGGATGTTGGTCGATTCCTAATCGATGGCAAGCCCGAGCACCTCTACGCTTTTCGCACACCGAGCTTGCTCAACGTGGCTGTGACTGGTCCTTGGAGCCATGCGGGCGCTTACACAACTCTAGAGGCTGTTGTTCGCCATCATTTCAATCCAGCAGACGCGTTGCAGAATTACGACTTTGGCCAACTCGCGCCAGATGTCCAGACCGAGGACACCGTGGCAAACTCGACGCTTGCGCTCCAGCAGCTCTACTGGGTGCGTAACAACGGATTCAAGACGGTTGACGACGCCGCGTTTTCCAACCTCGAGGTCGAGCAACTACTTGCTTTCCTGAACACTCTGACAGATCCCTGCGTCACTGATCGCCAGTGTCTGGAGAAGTGGATTCCGAACTCAGTCACTCCGGACCCGGATGGCCTCCGGTTGGTGGGTTATGACCAGCATGGAAACCCCTTCTAATCCGTTTTATTCCTCGCCAGGGCCGCTCTAAGACATGTTTTCTCCGAAGTATTCTCCGCAGTCTAGGCCTCTTGTATTACTTGGCTGCGCGCTGGTGTTTTCTCCCCAACTTGGTGCGCAGGCGATCTATGTTGATCACACTCAGAATGCGAACCTCATTGGCACGCATGAGCCGGCTGCAGGGCACCCTTCCGTGATGATGGTAGGTGGCGGCACGGTGGGTGATTTCAACAGCGATGGCTGGCCGGATGTCTTCGTGCCTAGTGGGGGCACGCGGCCTGATTTCTTTTTTATCAATGATGGCGACGGCACGTTTACTGAGTCTGCGGCGGCGTGGGGCCTGATTGACTTGCACATGGGAGTGGGGTCGGCTGTCGGTGACTTTAACGGTGACGGTTGGCAGGATCTTTACGTGTGCTCTTTTGGGCCAGCTGGTTCGCGCCAGGCGGGGCACAATAAGTTGTACCGAAACAACGGCGATGGAAGTTTCACAGACGTCGCGATCATCGCGGGAGTCAATGCGCCTTCAGTTGCGAACAACTGTTACGGTGCGGCCTTTGGCGACTATGACCGCGATGGCGATCTTGACCTTTTTGTTGCGGCCTACTCCTTTGGTCAAGAGGGCAATAAGCTCTACCGGAATAACGGTGATGAGACCTTTACCGACGTTACTGCGGCAGCCGGAATTTTGGATGTCGATACAACGCGCGGATTTGTCCCCAACTTCGTAGATTTAAATCAGGACGGCCATACCGACATCATTTTGATCGCTGATACAGGCACAAGTAAGGTCTACTTCAACAACGGGAAAAACGCTTTCACAAATGCGACACAGTGCGCCCCCGATTTGTCTCTTCCCAATGCTATGGGTTTGGCGACGGGCGACTTTGATAATGACATGGATCTAGATTTCTATGTTAGTGATATTTATTACCCAGTGTCAGGCATCGGTGGTAATCGCCTATTCATCAATGACGGTAGTGGGAAGATATGGAATGAAGTCGCATCCAGTGTAGGTGTGAAGGACGCTGGATGGGGGTGGGGGGTAGTTGCTACCGATATGGATAATGACGGTTGGTTAGACCTTGCTTCGACCAACGGTTGGTTTAGCTCATGGGACAATTACCCGACGCGTATATTTCATAACTCACAGGGGAAGAGTTTTGTGGAAGTTGCGGCGAATTGCGGCTTAAATCACCTGGGTCAAGGCCGTTCTTTACTGCGGCTTGATGCAGATCGTGATGGTGACGAAGATCTGATCATTACGGAGTCGAACGGTCCGATCTCCTACTTCAAGAACGAGACGGATAATGGCAACTATTGGCTGCGCATCTCCTTCGATACACAGGGGGTCGATGATTTAGCTCCACATGGTCTGGGCACCGAGGTCATAGTGCGCCGTGGCAGTAAGCAGATTTATCGTCAGCTGGATAGCTCACAGAGCTACCTCGGGCAGAGCGAGCTGGCATTACACATCGGTCTGGGCCAGTATGCGGACGTGCTGAATGAGGTCGAAGTTCGTTGGGCGGACGGACAAATTACGATCATGCCTAATGTGGCGTCCAATCAGCATCTAGTCGTGCGAGCTGCACGCCCTTTGCTGACCGCTAGTCAGGTGCAGGCGCAGGCGCAGGCGATGGTCACGCTGTCGGGATTCACTCCATTCAGCAAAGCTGTGGTGGCGGTTTCTGATGTGGGCGGCGGTCCAGTGAGTACGCCTTGCGGCGATCTCTTCGTTAGCGCTCCCTTTCAGGTTATGACCATGAAGGCGGATGCGCAGGGTCAGTCTGCACGCTCCTTCTATGTTCCGGGTTGGGTATCAGGTTCGACTTTCTGGTTGCACGCATTCGACTCGTCGGCTTCGACTTTTTCAAACCCGCTTAGCGTCACGGTTCCTTAGGCCGGTTGTTCTCGCTAGACTCCACCGCATGCCGGACTGGCACCGTGATGAAGATGGTCTCGCACTGCGCGTGGTGCTTGATGGATGCGAGCACTTGCTGCGCGCGGACTTCCTTCGCGGTTCGATGGGTTACCGGCTACGTAAGGGGGGGGGTCGCGGTGAAGCAGTTGCGCGCGCAATCGGCTTGAAGAAGAGTGCCACTCCTAGCGTGCTTGATGCTACCGCGGGCTTGGGCCGCGATGCTTTTCTCTTCGCATGGCTTGGCTGCCCTGTAATTGCGGTGGAGCGTCAGGCAGAAATTCACGCACTCCTCGCAGATGCACTCAAGCGTGCGGAAGATGATTCAGAAGTGGCTCAGAGGCTCGCTGGCCGGCTTCAGCTGATCCATGGCGATTCAATCTTCGTACTTGAGCAGCTCGCTTCGGGGCCTGAGGCGGCTTGCCCAGAAGTGGTCTACCTCGACCCCATGCACCCGCAACGCCGCAGTGCTGGCACGGTGCGCAAGGAAATGCGCATCTTTCGTGGATTGGTGGGCGAGGACTTGGATGCCGAGCGCCTGCTTGAGTCCGCACTACGTGTTGCACGTCGTCGCGTGGTAGTCAAACGCCCGCGCAAAGGCGAGCCGCTGGGAGGCAAGGATCCAGCGCACATGATGGAAGGCAAGTCAACTCGGTATGACATCTACCTGACGGCCGGATTGGGGAATGCCCGCGATTCGACTTCTGCGGTAGACTAAGGGGCCCGTCAGACACGGTCATGGCATCGGTCTCTACGAGCAATATTTCTCCGTCTACACTCGACGTACCCGAACCTGCTGGAATTCAGCGCTGGGCTACAGAGCAGGGCATTCTGATTCTAGCGCACAGCTACCAGGACGGGTTCATACAGGAGTGTGCGCACTTTGTGGGCGACAGTCTCGAGCTGGCGCGCTGCGCCGCTGAGGAAGAAGCGGAAGCGATCTGCTTTGCAGGGGTGCATTTCATGGCTGAGACAGCCAAGCTGCTCAACCCAAAGGCGCGTGTCTTTGTGCCAGATCTCGAGGCTGGTTGCTCTCTCGCAACCTCTTGCAAGGGTGCCGATCTTGCGGCTTATCAGGAGCATCTGAAGCAGAAGCTGGGTCAGCGCCCAGTCACTGTGGCGTACATCAACTGCACAGCTGAAGTGAAGGCGCTGTGTGACATCATCTGCACAAGTGGCAACGCGCGTGAGGTGGTGGGCAGCATTCCGGAAGATCGTCCTATCTTGTTCGTGCCGGATATGCATTTAGGCGGCTGGCTGAATGAGGTTACTGGGCGCGAGATGATTCTCTGGAATGGTGCCTGTCAGGTGCATGAGCTATTCAGTGTCGATACCTTGCGCGATCTGCAAGCGCAGCACTCGGGGTCGATTACGATTTCGCACCCCGAGTGCCCGAAGCCGGTACGCGATGCCAGTGATCATGTGCTGGGCACAGCCGGCATGCTAAGGCTGGTAAAACAGCACGAGGACAAGACCTTTCTGGTAGGTACAGAAGGCAACATGATCTACCGTTTCGAGCAGGAGGCGCCTCAGAACAGATACATCCCGGCACCGGGCGCAAGCTGCGCCTGCAATTTATGCCCCTTCATGGCGCTGAACACGCCTGAGAAGCTGTGGATGAGCTTGCAAGAGCGTGGTCCGGAGGTCATGGTGCCTGACGAGCTTTTCGAGTCGGCACGAGCCTCATTAATGCGCATGCTCGCGCTCTAATTGCGCGAAGGATCCAGCGGGCGGCGAAGGGCCTCGGGAACAGGCTCACCTTGTAGCGACTTCAGAAAGGCGGCGAGGTCTCGAATTTCTGCATCGTCGAGGTCGACTGGCAGCAGAGTTTCCTCGCGGTGGCCGATTGGTGGGCCACCTGGCAACTCGACGTAGAAGCGCACGACCTCTTCAAGCGTTTCAAAGCGACCATTGTGCATATAGGGTGCGCTGACTGCCGCATTGCGGAGCGTCGGGGCTTTATAAGCGCCATAGGTGTGCTCGTCATAGCGCAGGTAGCGCAACTTGACATTGCTGGCCCATTCTTGTGCATCGCTGAAGGCGCCGCGCCCATTCATGGGGTCGATTTGCACGGTATTGATGCCATCGGGGCGACCAGCATCGAATGGTTTGCCTTCTTCCACCGCGAGGCCGATATTGTGGAATTCTCCGCCAGACAGCAGGGGAGAGAAATGACAGTTAACGCACTGGCCTTTGCCGACGAAGATCTTGAGCCCTCGCTGTTCAGAAGTGTTTAGTGCTGACATTTTGTCTACATCATTTTCCCGCAGTCCTTCGATGTAGCGATCAAACCGGGACGGTCCCGGAACGAGTTTGCGTTCGAAAGCTTCGATTGCCTTGCCGGTATTGGCCAGCACGCGACTAGCTTCAATGCGGTCCTGTTCGTTCATTGCGAGCCAGGCGGCGTGGCCGGCATCACTCTCCGCGAGCTGTTCCAAGCTCGGGGCGCGGCGGAAAGGGTTTATCGGGGCGGGCAGCGGAGGGCGGCCGCCTGGGCGGAAGCGCTCCGGGTTGTGGGCACCCTCCGGGAGCGGCCCGAAGATTGCTTCGTATTCTGTGCGCAGCTGCGCATCGCTAGCGATTAGGCGGACGAGATCTGCCCGAGCGAAGCCCATTTCGTTGGGGTGTTCGAGCGGCCATTGGATCTGCGACCACAGGGAGTCGGCGCGGCCATCCCAGAACAGCCAACGTTGGTAGCCTGCATGTAGCAAACTAGGGCTATTGCGATTGAGCTTGGCGATTCCTTGTGACAATTCTAAGCCATCCGACCAGCCTAGGCCTGGTGAATGGCAGCTGGCACAGGATCGATTGCTGTCACGTGACAGGCGCACATCGTAGAAGATGCGCTGGCCGAGTCGAGCCGCTTCGGGGTTATCAGCGAATCGATTACTAGGTTGCGGAGGCATCTTCGGGAGCGGCGAAAGAGTCAGCGCAATGGCTCGTTCTCGATCATCCAGGCGAACAAATGCTTCTGGCTCTTGCGATCCCAGTGGTGCGTTCGCACTACCCCATGCCACCACGGCAGAGATGCCGATGATGGAAGCGATTCGACCCCAGTGCGCTTCGGTCATTTCCGCTATTGATGTGCCAGCTCTAAGGGCACCACGATGCGTCTGGTTTTATTGTCGCTGCCCTTCAAGTCAAAGTAGAGTTCCCAAGCGCCGGGCATGTGTAACAACATGCCGTCAATGCGGTACCTTTCATTTCCGATCCGCTCAATAACCGGGTCGGTGTTGATGCCGTGCCCGTGACTCGGCATATCAGCATCGACATCGACGAGTTCGCCTGCTTGTCCCTGTAGATCCACCACAAAGCTGAAGTGCTTATTGAGTGGTGGCCCGCCATCAGGGTATTCGATTGTCACCGACAAGGGCGAGCGATCTGGCCCCCCGCAGGCAGGGGTAAGAAAACACAGCAGCAAAAGGGAGCGGAGCGGCATGGTGCGATCGAGTACGGGGATATTCGAAGAATACCCATAAATGCGCGCGGATGTCGACGCTGAAGTGGTGAGATACGACCGCTTGACGGGGTGACAAGTTGCAGATTGTGTCGCAAGGTGAGGGGGCAGCAAGGAGGCCTCCCTCTCGTTAGGCTGTGAGTATGTCGCGGGCAGTTCTCCTCTTGCTTCTGTTCGTTTCCTGCACCGTATCTGGCCGTACTGGCACGGGCTCGAGTGGCCTTTTGTTGATCGTCGGGGGCACGATCATCACGCTCGATGACAGTCGTCCCGAAGTCGAGGCCGTACTTGTCCGTGAAGGTTTCATCTCGGCCATCGGCACCCTTGATCAGGTGATGAGTGAGCCGGGTGCGGCAGAGGCCGAGCGCTTCGACCTGAATGGGCAGGTGCTCTATCCCGGTTTCGTGGATGGGCATGCGCATCTGGTTGGCATTGGCAGAAATATGCTGCAAGTTGACGTCATGGGTACTGACAGCTACGAAGCTGTGGTTGAGCGCGTGCAGCGTTTCGCCGAGCGGAATCCTGTGTCGGAAGGTGGCTGGATTCAGGGTCGTGGCTGGGACCAAAACGATTGGCCTAACAAGCGCTTCCCTTCGCACCAGTTGTTGAGTCGCGCCTTCCCTGATACGCCAGTTGTGCTAGGGCGTGTCGATGGACACGCCATCCTTGCCAATCGCAAAGCGATGGACATTGCGGGGATCAACGCGAACACTCCTGATCCAGAAGGCGGTGCCATTGTGCGCGACCGCAACGGTCGCGCGACTGGGGTTTTTATTGACGCTGCCGAGTCGCTGATCTCACGCCATGTACCTGAGTCTGATTCGGGTGAGATCGAGCAGGTAATTAAGTTGGCGTCAAAGGCGCTGCAGAGGTCGGGCATAACAGCGATTCATGATGCGGGTATCGATCAGGAGACGATAGATATTTGCCGCCGGTTAGCTGCGCGTGGGGAATTGGGGATTCGGGTCTATGGCCTAGTCCCGGGGTCTAACACTGCGCAGCTTGATAACTGGTTGGATCGCGGCCCTTTTGTCGATCCGACCGGTCAGGTTACTGTGCGCGCCATCAAGCTCTATGCCGATGGCGCATTGGGTTCGCGTGGCGCTGCTTTGCTGGAGGATTATTCGGATGATCCGGGTAATCGAGGGCTACTAATCACGCCAGAGGCTCGCATTCAGGAGGTGTCGGAGCGAGCGCTGGAATCTGGCTTCCAGGTTTGCACTCATGCAATCGGTGATCGCGCCAACCGGCTGGTGCTCGATGCTTACGAGGCAGCCTTTGAGAAGTTGCGTGCTGCCGGTGGCAGTCTGAATGACCACCGCTTCCGCGTTGAACACGCGCAGGTGGTCGCCCCGGAAGACATTCCGCGTTTCCGTCAACTGGGGGTGATCCCTTCCATGCAGGCCCAGCACCAGGCCTCAGATAGTCCATGGGTTGAGGATCGGCTGGGGCCGGCACGCGTGAAGGGCGCCTACGCTTGGCGCTCCCTACTTGAGACAGGAGTCGTCATTTGCGGTGGCAGTGATTCTCCGGTGGAGGTGCTCGATCCGATTGGGGCCTTCCGTGCGGCAGTCACGCGTACCAATGGTGAGGGCTGGCCTGATGGGGGTTGGTATGCCGAGCAGTGCATGACGCGCCGCGAGGCTTTGCTTCATCTCACCGCTTGGCCAGCCTTTGCAGCTTTTGAAGAGGACGTTGCTGGCGTGCTGCGCCCCGGCGTTCGGGCCGATTTTACGGTGCTCGATGTGGACCTGCGCGCTCAGCCGGAGCCCCAGCTCGATGAGGCTCGTGTAACAGCGACGATTTTCGATGGTGAGGTTGTTTTTCAGGCTCGTTCTCGCTCACGGAGATAGCTCCGCTAAAATTCCGCCGTCGCAAAGCGATGTTCTTCCATGAGCGCCTCCTACTCTGAGATCCAATCCGTGCTCGGCGATCAGGCCGAGAGCCTACTCGGCCATAACTGTCAGACAATCGATAAGAGTCGTTTGCATCTGCCTGGCCCGGACTTCATCGATCGCATTCACAGTGCTAGTGATCGTCCGACCCGTGCTCTCAATGGCATGAGCGCATTGATGAACCATGGCCGTCTAGCGGGCACCGGTTACATTTCTATTCTGCCGGTTGATCAGGGCATTGAGCACACAGCGGGAGCGAGCTTCGCGCCGAATCCAGATTACTTTGATCCAGAGAAGATCGTTCAACTTGCGATCGAAGCCGGCTGCAATGGCGTAGCTTCCACTTTGGGTGTCCTGGGCATGGTGGCGCGCAAGTACGCGCACAAGATTCCTTTTGTGGTCAAGTTGAATCACAACGAAATCCTGTCTTACCCAAATTTCTATGACCAGACCATGTTTGCGACGGTCGAACAGGCTTTTGACATGGGGGCACAGGCGATTGGTGCGACGATCTACTTTGGTAGTCACGAGTCGCGTCGACAGATTCAGGAGATTTCTGAAGCTTTTCACCAGGCGCATGAGCTCGGCATGGCCACCATCCTTTGGTGTTACCTGCGCAATAGCGACTTTAAGAAGGACGGAAAGGATTACCACACCGCTGCCGACATGACCGGTCAGGCCAACCATCTGGGCGTCACGATTGAGGCCGACATCGTCAAGCAGAAGCTGCCGACCCACAACGCCGATGGTTTCCGTACTATCGGATTCGGTAAGACGCACGACAAGGTCTATGGCGACTTGGCGAGTGACCACCCGATTGACATGTGCCGGTATCAGGTCGCTAATGGCTACATGGGACGTGCCGGCCTAATCAACTCGGGCGGTGCTTCTGGCGATAATGACTTTCAGGATGCCGTTGCGACTGCGGTCATCAATAAGCGTGCGGGGGGCATGGGCCTGATTCTTGGTCGCAAGGCTTTCCAGAAGCCGATCGAAGAAGGCGCCAAGCTGATCAACGCTGTGCAGGACGTGTACTTGTGCGAGAGCGTGACGATCGCCTAAGCGTTTCATCGCCGCACTTTCGCCACATGGTGTAGCGGTTTCTGAGTTCGCTTGCGAGGGCTATCCGCCTGCTTCCGCGGCGTCCTTCGCCGCTTTGCGCTGCTCCTCCAAGTAGGCCACCCAGCCTTCTTCGAAGTCATCCCAATCCCGGAGGTTCATCGCATTTCTGAAATGCGAACTAGAGCCTTTTCGTTCGAAAACAGAGGCTAGGAATCGGTTCATACCATCGCGCAGCTCGTCGTCGCCGGAGTGGAGTAGGTAGTAGACCAGGTTGTAGGACTGTGCGTACTTCAGGTCTTGACCGGTCGACGCGAAGTAATCGCTCTTCTGGTAATTAAGCACGCGTTGCATGCTGTCGGGTCGATCGTGATCAAGGTGAGTCTCGAGCGACGGGAGGTGGATCGGTTCGGTAACCATCGCGCGGTCGCCCGGGTTGCCGATCAGGTGGTGCTCCATGTATTTGGCAAGGCCTTTGCTCAACCATCCTGGCGTGGAAGGATCATTGCGAGCGAACTCGCGGACAGCGCCGTGGAGAATCGCATGTACGCCTTCGTGGACTAATTCCTGAGCCACGCCGTCGCGGTAGTAGGTGTAGACCGTGCGCGTATCGATGTGGAAATAGGCTTTAACTGTGCCAGATGCGGGTGGCATCTCATCAAGTGTTGGGTAAATGCGAATGCGAAGCGGCATACGTAGATCCCAAAAACCGACAGTCTCTTGAAACTCCTTGTAGAAGCTCGAGTAGACCATTTCGAGATCTACACAGGTGGCGAGTGCGTCGTACAGGTCTCCCGTGGATTCGATGTCGAAGTGGGTGGTTGTCAGCTTCCAGCACTCATCGAAGTCACTGGCACGATGCTCGCGCAGCTCGGTGAAGGACATCTTGCCGTGCCCTTTGACAGGGATTCGGTAGACCCCACGTGATTTCTTGTGGCCCAATCCCTCATGCGCTGCGTCGTAGGTGGGGTTGTCGAGCAGCGCGCGCCAGTAGTAGATATCGGCGTCGCGAACTAGGCCCTGTTCTTTGCACCACTCGGCCATGGCGACGCAGCGCTCTGCATCTGGTTGCTCATTGAACTCCGCGCGCATCTTCTCGATGTATTCGGGGTAGGCTGCGCGCGGACCGGTGAGACTGACTACTTCTGAGACTTCGTAGTGACGGATTTTTGATTTCTGCGCTAGCCAGATTCCGCTGGAGTCGTTGCGAAGTAGTATTCCCTTGGCGGGCCGCCCCTTGGAAAATTGCACGACGTCCTCGGGCATTTCTGGCGGATCATCGAATCCGGTAGTCGGCGCGAGCAGAGCCAGAAAGCCGATCAAGAACATACGCATCTAGTCTCCGATACGACCCGTAAAATCGATCTCGAGGCGTCGTTTTCCGGCGTTACCGGCCGGAATCTCCAGTCTGAGTAGCTGATTATTTTGTCGGTATTTCAGATCAGCACTGTCTTCCTTACCAATCAGTTCGCGTGCGCCCCCGATAAAGAAGGGGGCTTGGCGACCGTCGGCGACCGAGAAGACTATCCAGCCACTTTGGCCGTTATGTTTGCGACACTGCCATCCGGATTGAAACCGTACGACTCCGCTTGGTGCGGAGGTCAGGCTGCTCCAGATCCATGGGCTTCGGATTGGCGCCAGTGGCCCATCCGAGCTCGCCAGCATGCCGCGTGGCATCACATTGCGGACGGTGATGATTGCGTAGCCGTGTGCCGGCACGAGCAAGCTGAAGCGCTCGCTCAGAATGCCAAGGTCTGAGCCGTCTTCATTCAGGACAACAAGTCGTTGGCGTTTCGGCCTCTCCCAGCCAAGCGCTTCGAAATCGACCTCCATGTTCTGCGCCTGATCGCTGGGGTTGTGCAGCATCAGCAGATCGAAGGCGGCTTGGTCTGGGAGTGCTCCCACTCGCAAGTTGACGATGCGTGGTTGGTCCAGCGAGGCTTTCGCCATGGGGGCTAAGGAGCGACGCTTCAATTCACTGGGCAGGGGAGTGAGCCAGAGGTCCGTGAGGTCGGCGGGCACCTGGCGCTTAGCTTCGGCGAAACGTGCGCTCAGAGCCTTGCGCAGGCTGGGTAGCGCGGCGTCCTGTGCCTGCGGGGCTCGGATGAGATCGATGCTGGGGGAGTCACGAAGTTTGAGCCTCACTTCCGCCGGCCCACCTTCGAGCCAAAAGTCGAGGTCGAGGCAGCCTGGAGCGTGCAGCGCTAATCCACCTTCGCGGGTAATCAGTAGATCGCAAAGTTCGCTAGCTACCCGGCCGATCACGAACTGCAGAGGTGCATCGGCGGTGGGGAGATTGGCTTGTTGAATGATTGGCTCGTAGTCGAGCGCAAAGGTCCCGCGCATCACCAGTTGTTCATCGCTAACGCTAGCTGGCACGAAGCGGGCACGGTCGCCATCGGTTTCAATCTTTACACGCGCTGGGTCGAATGGCAGAACTTGCCCTTTCACGACGAAGCGCAAATCTCGCAGCACCATGTGTTCGCCCCACATTAGCGTCGGCACTTGGTCGACGATCTCTATGCGCGGCAGTTCGGCCGGGACAATCTCGGCGCTTGCTTCTTGTGCAGGAGCGAATCCGGGAGAGGCTAGCAGCAGTACAACAGTGCAGAGCATAGTTTGAGGCATTAGGAGCATATTACGACGACTGGGGCATGATCACTGGGTTTGGCTTCCCAATTACCTTTTTTACGTTCGTCGCGGTCGATCACGACTTCTTGAGAACGCGTGGCGATGGCCTGCGTTCCAAGGATCAGATCAATGCGCAGGCCATGGCCCCTCTGGAAGGCGCCGCCGCGGTAATCCCACCAAGTGAACTTTCCGGATTCGTCGGATTGCTGACGAAACAGGTCAATCAAGCCCCAGTCGCTCAGGCGCTTCATGCGAGCGTGTTCTTCGGGGCTGAAGAAGATCTTGTCCTTCCAATATTCAAGGTCCCAGACATCTCGTTCGTCGGGGGCGATGTTGAAGTCGCCCAGCATGATCAGTGGCTGACTGGGGTTGTATTCGGTCTCCATCCAGTCAATCAGTGCATCGAGCCATTGCAGCTTCAAGCTGTACTTCGGGTCGTCAAGAGCCTTGCCATTGACGACGTAGGCGTTTATGACTCGCACCCCATCGAGCGTGCCTGAGATGACTCGTGCTTGCTCAGGGGCGGGGTCACCCGGGAATCCATTTTGGATGTCCGTGAGTTTCTCCTTCGCGAGCAGCGCTACGCCGTTGTATGTCTTTTGCCCGTGCACTGCGGCGCGGTATCCCAGCTCAGCAATGGCTTCGTGGGGGAAGGCACCGTCAATGACCTTGGTCTCCTGCAAACAAAGTAGATCAGGCTGGTGGCGTTCCAGTACGCCCAACACTCGCTCAAGGCGAGTGCGGATCGAGTTCACATTCCAGGTGATGATTTTCACGGTGGGAAGCCTTTCTGACAGCCCCATGCTACGGTGGCGCAGCGGAGAGCGAAGGCTGAGGTTCGGCGTTAGAATGCATGGTCCCATGAGCGCGACCGCCTCTTCGATAGACCTTTCCTTCTTGGCTGAACTGGGTATTTCCGAGGTCAACTCGGGCGCCTACGCTGGCCAGTGGCTGAGCTGCAATGGCCCGCTGTTAGAAGTTCACAGTCCGGCGACCGGCGAGTTGATCGCCAATGTTCAGCAGGCTGATGCTGGCGACTATGAGAAAGTAGCAGCGGCGGCGCACGAAGCTTTCTTGCGCTGGCGCGAGCTGCCCGCTCCGGCGCGTGGTGAGTATGTGCGCCGCATTGGCGAGGAGTTTCGCAAGCACAAGGAGGCGCTCGGCAAGGTCGTCACTTGGGAGATGGGGAAAATCCTCCAAGAGGGCCTAGGCGAGGTGCAGGAAGCCATCGACATCGCTGACTTTGCAGTTGGTCAATCGCGCATGCTATATGGCCTGTCGCTTCACAGTGAGCGCCCTTTGCATTCGATGAAGGAGCAATGGCATCCGATAGGCACGGTCGGCATCATCAGCGCCTTCAACTTCCCGGCTGCGGTCTGGGCTTGGAACTCGATGCTTGCCATGATCTGCGGAGACTCTTCGTTGTGGAAGCCGAGTTGGAAGACGCCGTTGACTGCAATTGCGATGACTAATGTGGCGCGGAAGGTGCTCGAGCCGGAGGGCTTCGGCGCCGTGCTCAGCTTAGTGGTCGGAGAGGATCAGGTAGTCGGTGAGGCGCTCACCGGTGACGAACGCATTCCACTGGTCTCGGCCACCGGTTCTTCGCGTATGGGTAAGCATGTGGCTGCCAAGGTGGCTGGTCGTTTCGGGCGTACTATCTTGGAGCTAGGTGGTAACAACGCTGTAATCGTGCTCGATGACGCCGATCTCGAGATGGCTGCGCGCGCGATCATGTTTGGATCGGTCGGAACTGCCGGTCAGCGCTGCACCTCTACCCGCCGCGTGTTGGTGCAGAAGGGTGTGCGTGAAACGCTGATGAAGCGTCTACTTGAGCTTTACAGCAAGGTTTCGATTGGTAACCCACTGAGCGGAGCGCTGATGGGGCCGCTGATCGATCAGGATGCAGTCGATATGACTAGCGCCGCGATCGCGCGAGTGCAGGAGCTCGGTGGCGAACTACTTTGCGGTGGTGAGCAGGTGCACCCGGAGGGTTGCGAGAGTGGTTACTACATGACTCCGGCAATTGCGACTGCCGAGAATCACTGGGACATCGTACAGAATGAAACCTTCGGTCCGATTTTATACATCATTGAGGTCGACGATCTCGACCACGCGATCCAGTTGCACAACGATGTGCCGCAGGGCCTGAGCTCGGCGATTTTCACACTCAACATGCGCTATGCCGAGAAGTTCCTGTCGGCGGTGGGTTCGGACTGCGGCATTGCCAACGTCAACATTGGTACCTCAGGGGCCGAGATCGGTGGTGCTTTTGGTGGTGAGAAGGAAACTGGGGGTGGCCGCGAGAGTGGTTCAGATTCCTGGAAGGCATACATGCGTCGTCAAACGAATACGGTCAACTATGGAATTGATCTACCGCTTGCTCAGGGCATCGAATTTGACGTCGACTGATCATGGTGTTTGCCCCGCATTTGGGCATTAGCACCCAATTGTCACTGCTTTAGTTCGTAGCGCCGCCCGGTAAATCTGGGAGATGCTCACGCAGAGCCTGCTGTAGAGGAGGCTCGATGCGTTTGATGCGTGTGATCGTCGCCACTTTCTTGTTTTCTCCCGGGTGGAAGTACTCCCAGACGATTTTTCCGGCAGAAGTGACTTCGAGTGCATGCCCACGATCGGACTCTGCTAGCAGGGTATTCCCGTTGGCTAGGCGTTGTGCGCTGCCGCGCGATTCGGTCCACAATCCTTTCAGATTCTCATCCCGGTACTCCCAAACGATTTTTTGCGTCAGTGGGTCGACTTCAATGACACGGCTCCAGCCGCGCTGTAAGCCATTGTCGAAAATCAGGATGTTGCCATTTTCGAGTAGGGTGGCATCGTGAGATCCACTGATTTCCTTGCGGCCCCAGTGCCAGACCATTTTCTTCTCGGCCCAATTGAAGATGGCGACGCAGGCTTGGTGACGAAAAGATACCAGTACGTGTTCGGCGCTGTAGAAGGGTGCGCGCCTCTCGAGTTCGGGGCGGTGCATCCATTCGATAGAGTTGGCATGGTAGAGGTCAATCCAGTCGACATTTGAGCGCAAACCGTCTACCCAACGGTGTTCGATATACTCAAAGGGAGAGTCAGCTGCTGCGAACATGTCGTAGAACGAAGCGCGTTCAATTTCCTGACCTGTTTCTGAATCAAGCAGCACTATGGACTCATCACGAAACTTTAATTCTTCGTGAATGTCATCCTCGTGGCGTTCGGCGAAGCTCAGGGTAGAGACAAGGCCGTCTGGGCGGACTTCGACGTCATGGTGTGCACCCACGTCGACTCGCCAGCGTTCTGTGCCATCCCATCCGATGCGGACGAGCTCGAATCGCGACTTGGTCTTTTCCGGAACTAGGATGTCCCCGTCTGGGAGCAGCTCGACATGTCCCCAGACATCGCCAGGCCCGCGCCAGGCATGCAAAGCTTCGCCTGCACGATTGAACAAGATCGCGTGCGCACGGCGGTGTACCGAGACCAGATTCCATCCAGGTGCGATGGCTTCAAAGTTATGCGTTCGCGTGCCGCTCGGCCGGCCATCCGGAGCTTCGAATTCATCGAGGTAGCCGAGTGCGGCGAGTAGTTCATTGCTTTTGGGCGCAGTGGTCTCCTCGCCGCAGGCCGTCAGCCAAGCGGGGGTGAGTGCGAGCAGGAGCCATCGCCCAGCCATGGCGGCATCCTAACTGCACGCTGGAAGCGGTAGAATCTTGCGTCAGCGGGTCTCACTCGTCACACCCACGATGCTCCCTCC
>JAKVCF010000050.1 GCA_022447335.1 Planctomycetota bacterium
CGCGATAGGGCGGGCCTTTACTTATTCCGAGGTTGACTTTGTGCCGGTTATCGACGATCCAGAGCGCCGCATCCTTAAACGGGCAGTCGAAAAATGGGGCGTCGATGGGCAGTGGTTGGGCAAGCTGGTAGTCGATCGCAAGACCGGCGAAGAGTTTCTTTGGACTGATTCGGCTGAACGCGTCAACCGCATCCAAGCTTCCGCAGTCGCGCCTTTGGTCGCCGAGTTGCGTAAGGCTCTGGAAGCTTATCCCTGGTATATCCCCTGAGCAGCGCCGCACTGCTTGATGGCCCACTGGGTTGGGCCCTTTCCCCGCTGGGCTGGTTATTCGGAGCGGCGGCGCAGACGCGGGTCCAGGCATTTGAACGCGGCTGGATGAGTTCGGTACGTCCGCCGATGCCTACGCTTTCGATTGGCAACCTTTCGGCCGGGGGCACAGGCAAAACGCCGCTGCTGTTACACGCGATTGACTGGTTGCAGCGGCATGATGCGCAGGTGGGTGTGCTTTCGCGTGGATATGGCGGCGATGAAGGCCGCATTCTGGAAGAGCGCCACCCCGCAGCCACGTTGATCGAGAACCCTAACCGGCGCGAGGGGCTTGCAACCTTGCAAGCCCAAGGAGGGGCGGAAGTGTTACTGCTCGACGACGGCTTTCAGCACTTGCGCATCCAACGCGATCTTGACGTTGTCCTGCTGGACGCGACGCGCCCCTTTGGCCGCTGCTTCCCAGCCGGATTTTTTCGCGAGCGGCCGCGGGCTCTGCGTCGCGCGCATGCCATTGTGTTATCACGCACTGAGCTCGTTGCCCCATCGAAAGTCGAAGCCATTTGGCAGGAAGTCGATCAATTGCGCGCTGGATGTCGAGCTTTGCCGCGCCTGGAAGGGGGGATGGTCGCACGTGATCTGCGACGACTGCATGATGGCGCCATCGAATCAGTTGAGGTTCTTGCTGAGCGCCCAGTGCGTCTCGCTAGTGGCATTGGTAATCCCGCTTCGTTTCGAGCATTGGTAGAGGCTCAAGGTGCGATCGTTGAAGCTGATGAGAGAAAAGGCGATCACCACGCTTGGTCGGCGGCCGATTGCACGGCTTGGAGCGATGATCGTTGGGTAGTGGTTACCGAAAAGGATGGTGTCAAAATCCGCCCATTTACGCCCGAACAGGTTTGGGAATTGCGTGCAGATTGGCGCTTTCACCGGGGTGAGAATGATTGGCAGGAGATCCTGAATCGCTTTTATCTACCAGTGCGCGCTGCGCGCATCGAACCGCTTTGGTCGGCGCATGACCCTGAAGGGAGGGTGGTCGAGTGAGCGCGCCCGAAGGGTCGTGGTTTAAGAGCGCGCGCGATGTCGCGCGGCGGCGTTGGCGACATAAGCCAGGCTTGGTGCCGTGGCTGCGCGCACTTCCGGCGCGCTTGACATTGCGCTTCTTGCGCTTACTTCCGTTGCGTCTCTCACTTGGATTGGGCGATTGCATTGGCCGACTCGCGTGGATCTCGGAAAAGCGCAAGCGCTATGGTCGAGCACAACTCGCGCAGGCATTGCCCCAACTCAGCAAGCAGGAAGCCGACCGCATTTTGAAAGCGAGTTGCGGTAGTTTGGGTAGATCTGCAGTTGAGACCCTAGTGGTCTGCCAGAGGTATCGTGAGCAGGGTATGAGTAAATGCTTTTCGTGGGAACCTGGCGCGCGTGAGTTGCTGTTCTCGATGAAAGGGCAATCACCCGTTCTGGTGGAAGCTCACTTCGGCGCTTTTGAGGCTTTTGGTGCAGCGATTGCTGAGTTGGGTCTAGAGCCAGGATTCACAATGCGGCTACCGAGTAATTACTACGTTGCGAAAGACGTGGTCGCGAGCCGAGACGGTTTTGGTATCCAGCTATTTCCACGCCGCGGTGCGGTCCGCAAGATGCTTGCCCATATGAAGTCCGGTGGTTCGATCATTCTGGCAACGGATCAGGATGCTCACCATGCCCCCATTTTTGTGCCGTGGTTTGACAAGCTGGCGGCGACCGAACGCGCTGCTTCCGCTATTGCGTTGCGCAATGGCGCGCCTGTGGTTGCCTGCTGGTGCGTGCGTGAGCCAGATGTGGCCAGTTTTCGCATCGGCGCTAAGTTGGTTCGTCCGGCTGGGATGCGGGAAAAAGTTACCGATGAAGCCGCGATCGATCTAACTAGTAAGATTCATACTGCGCTCGAGGTTGTGATCCGAGCCCACCCCGAGCAATACTTGTGGGTGCATAACCGCTACAAGACCCGCCCGCCGGAAGAATGAGCGAACGAGAACTAATTCCTATGCTCCAAGAGCTTGGCGCCCCGCGCGTCGCGGTCGTGGGTGACTTTATGCTGGATCGCTATGTCTGGGGAGACGCGGGACGCGTTTCGCCAGAAGCGCCTGTGCCGGTGGTGCATGCGCAGCGCGAGGACCACCGATTAGGTGGGGCGGGAAATGTAGTAGCGAACATTGCAGGGTTGGGTGGTCGCGCGCTTTGCTTCGGGTTGCTCGGCGAAGACGAAGTGGCGAACGAGATGATCGAAGGTTTGCGGGTTCTTGGTGCCGACGTGGATGGTTTAGTCCAAGATGGCGCGCGGCCGACCATCCAGAAAATTCGTATCATGGCGCGCAATCATCAGATGTTGCGCGTGGACCGTGAACAGGCAGCGCCCATTCCAGTTGCGTCTGCAGATCGGTTGCTAAAGGCGCTGAGAGAAGCCGAATGGGATGCTCTCGTGCTTTCTGATTACGGCAAAGGCACGCTATCCCCGGAGGTCATCCAAGCTGCGCTTGCCGAAGCGCGTCACCGTGATGTGCCTAGCGTAGTGGATCCCAAGCACCGTGATTTGAGTCGCTATCGCGGCGCTTCGGTGGTGACGCCGAATCGTGCTGAAGCAGAGGTCGCCGCCGGTGAGTCGTTGCGTGATCTTGAAGCTTTGCAGCGGCATGGGGAAGAGATGCGCGCGGCCGCGGGTCTTGATGCGCTCTTGATCACGCTCGGCCCCGAGGGCATGTATTTGCTTGACGAGGGCGAGCCAGGTATACGACTACCGACGGCAGCGCGTCAGGTCTACGATGTCACGGGTGCGGGTGATACCGTCGTTGCCATGTTGGCTGTGGCGCGCGGCGGGAGGTTGGGCCTCGAGCAAGCGGTGCGACTGGCTAACGCGGCGGCTGGACTCGCGGTTGCCAAGGTGGGTACTACTGCGGTAGGGCGGCAAGAGCTTCTGCACGAGCTGCGAGCAGCGGCGGGTATGGACCGTGTCGTTCCTGCAGGTGACTTCGACGCTTTGCAGATAGCGCTGACCGGCTTCCGTAATGAAGGGCGGCGTGTCGTCTTCACCAATGGCTGTTTCGATATTCTACACGCTGGTCATGTGCGCTATCTACGCGAAGCTGCGCGTTTGGGCGGAGCGCTCGTCGTCGGTTTGAATTCTGATGCCTCAGTGCTCCGGATGAAAGGTCCTGAACGGCCGATCAACCCGATTGAAGATCGCGCCGAGGTGCTGGCTGGGTTGGCCTGCGTCGATCTGGTGGCTGTCTTTGAACATGACACGCCAGAAGAGCTAATCAGAGCTGTATGCCCTGAGGTCTTAGTCAAAGGGTCGGACTGGAAAGACAAGGGCGTGGTTGGCGCCGAGTTCGTTGAGGCGCAGGGGGGCGAAGTCAAGCTGATCGAACTCGTGCCTGGGCGTAGCACAACGGCTATCGTCTCGCGCATTAAGGAGCGTGGGGCGCTTTGAAAGTGAGTTCGACGCTACGCGTAGTTCCCCTCTGGCTGGGAGCGGTCGCGGGCGTACTTTCCGGCTTACTTGGCATTGGTGGCGGACTGGTGATAGGGCCGGCCTTGGCGCTGCGCGGCTTGCCACTGCCTCGTGCGACCGGGACGGCGCTAGCGGTGGTGGTGCCTACGGCTTGCATAGCGGTCTTGACCGAAATCTTGCATCGTCCGGATCAACTGCATCTCCTGCTAGCTCTAGCGTTGGTGGTGGGTGGCCAAATCGGCGCGCATCTGGGAAGAGCTGTGCTGCTGCGATTACCCGCTCAGGGGTTGCGTATGTCCTTTGTACTAATTCTGTTTTATGCTGCTGCGCGCAACAGCGGCCTGTGGGGAGGGTTTCCCGGCGCGTTTGGTGGCTTGGTGCTGGAGCTGCAGGTTATCGATTATGTAATAACCGTACTTCTTGGCATCGGGGCGGGTGTTAGTGCTGTGCTGTTCGGGGTTGGCGGAGGAGTTGTGGTCGTTCCAGGCCTTGTAATGTTGATCGAAGGCATGCCCCTGCGCGA
This sequence comes from Planctomycetota bacterium, assembly GCA_022447335.1. Lineage (GTDB taxonomy): Bacteria > Planctomycetota > UBA1135 > UBA1135 > UBA1135. Next base: position 4,275 of record JAKVCF010000050.1, read on the forward strand.
CGCCATGGCAACTAGTCTGCTAGCAATGATTCCGACTGCTGCAGTTGGTTTGCGCATTGCGATGCAGCAAAACCGGGTCATCCCTAGTGGTCTTTTGCGGGTTCTGCTTCCGGCGTCAATCGGTGCCATCGTCGGCGTCTTGTTACGCAATCAAGCCCTACCAACAATGCGGCTGAACCAAGTCTTCGCGGCCTTCCTGTTCTTTGTGGCGTGGCGTCTCATGTATCCGCCGCCGAGCACGGATTAGGCGCGACGGCGTTTCGAGTCTGCGTTTGCGACGTAGATCTTGACGCGGTTGCGCCCGGCTTCCTTTGCCCAGTAGAGCGCCCTGTCAGCCTGGCTGACCAGTTCCATGACGTCCGGGCGATTAACCCCATTCGCTGAAGCGACGCCGAAGGAAGCGGAGATGCGCATGGTGCGACTGTCTTCGGTCTGTATCTGTTGACGAGCCAGTAGTGTGCGGCAACGTTCGGCTACCTCGGCTGCCTGGATCAGGTCGGTGTTGGGGAGGAGGATTAGGAATTCCTCACCACCCCAGCGGCCCAAATGGTCGCCCGAGCGCACGCCTGCGCGTAGGGCATCGGAAACTACTTGAAGTACGCAGTCACCGGTATTGTGGCCGAAGTCATCATTCACTGACTTGAAGTGGTCGACATCGGTCAGGATGACTGAGAGTGGTTGGCGACCACGCAAAGTGCGATCTTCGTCGACACGTAGAAGCTTGAGCAGCGCGCGCCGGTTATTGAGGCCAGTCAGTGAGTCAGTCAGTGCTTGCTGTTCGCTGAGTCGGCGTGCCCGCTCAAGTTCGCGAGCAAGTTTCTGATTCGAAATACCAACTTTGAGGCGCGCTATCAGTTCGATAGGCCGGAAAGGCTTCGAGATGAACTCGCTGGCGCCTTGATCAAATCCGATTTTTAAGTCGGCCGCCTCATTCTTCGCTGTCAACATGAGGATGTACGGCTTTAGTGTGCACCCTTCGTTACTCTCGCAGATGCGGCGCACGAGTTCGAGGCCATCCATGCCAGGCATCAGCCAGTCAGTGATGACTATTTCTGGGCGCTCACGTTGGTAGATCTCCCATGCGCAGGCACCGTTATCTGTTTCCAGGACCTGCTGGTCGAGTGTGCTGAGGGTCTTCAGAATCATCCTACGCGTGGTCGGATCATCCTCGGCAACGAGAATCTTCATCGCAGATGAATTGAAGGGGTTTTGCTTAAGTTGGAATGGCCCTGCTGGACGCGGAGCCTAGCTTCCGTTCATCGGCGCATTGCCCTGAATACCTGTAGCTCTAGCGCAAACATGCCTTTCAGCCCTTTATTCCTGCCATTTTTCCAGTGCCAGCGGAGGTTCTGATGGGCTTGCTTTTGTCGACTCTGCCGCCTTCTGCGGATTCTATTCGGTAGGGCCCCGGCGAGTGGGGCACGCGTATGCTGTCTCCGGCATGCTCGTATTTCGCTCTCTACTGTTCTTGCCCTCCGCCCTGGTTGCCTGCGCTGGGGCCACATCCGCCACACCTGGGGCGCCGTTGCTCGCAATAAGCGCGTCGATCGCGCAACAGGACGAGTTGCCGCCCGAGCATTTGGTGCCTCGGCGCCCGGCGTTGTCGCCCGATGGTTTACATGTGGCGTACAGCCACGGGGGTGACCTCTGGGTGGCCGGGGTAGCCGATGGCGTTGCTCGTCGTTTGACGGCGCACCCGCAGTACGACACTTCTCCGATTTGGTCGCCAGATGGTAATCACATTGCTTTTGCCGGTAATCGCCATGGGAACTTCGACATATTCACGATTCCGGCGATGGGCGGGTCTCCGAAGCGTCTAACTTGGCATTCCGAGAACGACCGTCTTTCCGATTGGATGGCTAATGGCCACCTTTTGTTCTCGGCCACGCGTGACCGTTGGTACAACCGTTATGGGCGTGGCGCTGGGCTCTGGAGTGTAGATGGCGATGCGCGTACTCCTCAGCGTGTTGGCGATTTCCCTGCAGGGCGCGCGAAGGCATCACCTGATGGAGAGTGGATTGTTTACGAACGAGGATCTGGCGACATGCGTCGTCGCGCCTACCGTGGCACTGCGTCGAATGCCTTGTGGCTCTACCGCCCTGCTACCGGCGAGCATCGTGAGCTAACGCGTTTCGATGGCAATGATCTCGACCCGCAGTGGTCGGGAGACGGCAAAGCTGTTTACTTCCTGTCGGATCGTGAAACTACTAGTAACGGCCAGGGAAGAAACCTAGGTGTGTGGAAGGTCGCGGTCGATGGCGGCAGCCCCAAGCTGGTTTATCACCCGGGAGAAGGGCGCACGCTGCGCTACCTGACCATCGCACAGCAGGCAGGCAAGCTCATGTCCGAGCTTGATGCGGGCTTGGTCATGATCGACGCCGCGACCGGTCAGGCTGAGATGGTAAAGGTCTACGGAGGCAGTGATCCCACCATTCCGAACGAGATGGATGTGACTGTGTCGAGCGGTGCTGGTGACCTGGCGCTTTCTCCAGACGGTGAGACCATCGCCTTTGCTGCGCGTGGAGATATTTACGCACTACGCAAGCACGACAAAATTCAGCGCGCCGCACGTGTCACTTCGCACCCAGCAGGCGACGCCAACCCAATCTGGGTTGACGAAGGCAAGGCGTTGCTTTTTGTTTCGGAACGCGATGGAAACGCCGAGGTTTACCGCGTGCGGCCAACCGAGAAAGATAGCCCCTTTTTCGCAGCGCGTGATTTCATTACCGAGCGCCTGACCAACAGCGAAGCTGATGATTACGACCTCGAGTTGTCTCCGGATGGCAAGCGCCTCGCTTGGATTCATGGCAATGGCAAGTTGGTGATTGGCGATCCGACTACGCTCGAGATCGAGCGCGTGATCTACGAGGGATTTGAGGCCCCCTCCTTCGCCTGGTCACCTGATTCCGAGTGGCTTTGCTTTTCGGTAAGCGATAACGACTTCAATTCTGATATTCATCTCGCACGCATCTCGATTGAGGGGGTCGATCCGGGCGCTCTAGGTGTCACGCCTTTTAATCTGACTATGCATCCGGACGACGATACCAACCCAAGTTGGTCGCCGGATGGTCGCAAGATCAGCTTCACGTCGAAGCGCCGCATGTTGGATGAGACGGATGTCTGGGTTGCGCATTTGCGTGCAGAAGACATGGAGCGCAACGAGCGTGAGCGCCTCGAATCCGAAGAGGCTGCAAAGAAGGTCAAGAAGGAAAAGCTTAAAAAGGACGAGCCAACCGGTGATCAGCCCAAGCAGGAAGGCCCCGAAAAGAAGGATCCGGCGGAAAGTGAATCCAAGGAAAAGGGGGTCAAGGAAGAGGAGTCCAAGGAGGAAAAAGAGCTCGTCAAGATCGACTTCGATGGAATTCATATGCGCATTCGGCAGATGACTCGGTCGTAAGGCAACGAGCGTGCGCTGGGTTGGAATGGTGACTCGGACAAGATCTACTTCACCGTTGGTACGGGCACCCGGCTGACCACGGGCACTTCGCGCGGTGAGTCAGGAACCTACACCGTTGATCTTTGGGAGCGCGACACTGATCAAGTGGAATCGAGCAGTATCGGCTCCTTCGTAGGAGGGGGGAAAGAAGTGCTCTACACTCGTCGTGGGAGCAGCGTTTCCCGTGGCGGAAAGGCTACCGAGTACCCCTTTTCAGTGCGCATTCGTGAAGACCGTATGGCTGTGCGCGCAGAGGTCATGGAGGAAGCTTGGCGGGTGCTCGACCGCTGGTTCTACGATGACGAATTTCACGGCATCGATTGGCGTGCCACGCTCGAGCGTTGGCGGCCGATCATTCTGGCGGCCTCAACCCCCGAGGATTTTGAGGATCTGATGAACTGGTTGCTAGGTGAGCTCAACGCGAGCCACATGGGCTTCCGTGGAGATGGTGGCTTGGCTGCTGCTGAAACTGACAGTACTCGCACCGGCGTGCTCGGCGTGTTCTGGGATGATTCATACACAGGTCCTGGCCGTCGCGTTGCGGAAGTAGTGGAGAAAACCCCGGCATCGCGCCTACATAGCCGGCTCAATGCTGGCGATGTGATCGCCGCGGTCGATGGTGAGGTGATTGGTGTCGACACCAATTGGGACCGTGTGATGGCAGGTACCAGCGGTCAAGAGGTTGTTCTCGACGTGTCGAACGCGACTGGTGAAAGTCGCGAAGTGGTGATCCGCCCTTTTAGTACGAGCGCCTTTACAGGTGCGCTCTATGAGCGACGTGAGCAAGTGCTGCGTGAACAGGCAGAGCGTGACTCGAGTGGCCGTCTCGGATACATCCATATTCAGGCCATGGGTACGTCGAGCTTACTCGAGTTTGAGCGTGAGCTTTACGCTGCTGGTTACGACAAGGATGCCCTAATCATTGACGTGCGTGACAACGGAGGCGGTTGGACTACTGACATGGTATTGACCATGCTCATGGTCAATGATCACGCATTCACGATCTCACGAGGCGGAAGTAAGGGGTACCCTCAAGGGCGCCGTATTTTTGCCACTTGGAACAAGCCCATTGTTGTCCTTTGCAATGAAAACAGTTACTCCAACGCGGAAATTTTCTCGTGGTCGATCAAGACGTTGGGGCGTGGTCCGCTGGTCGGCAAGGCGACTTTCGGCGCGGTGATTTCGACTGGCGGTGCGAGTTTGCTGGATGGCAGCTTTATTCGCATGCCTTTCCGCGGCTGGTATGTGAAAGATGCCAGCAGCACCAACATGGAGCTGAACGGTTGCCCTGTGGATTACGAGGTCGATTATTTGCCGGGTGATTACGCTGCAGGGCGCGACCGTCAGCTCGAAAAAGCCATCGAAATAGGAGTGTCGCTCGTAGAGTAGTGGCTGGGATAGAACCTGTTCATGCTGATTTTCCTACAAGACCCAGGATCGGGACAAGGCTTTCTGGAACAAGTCCAGAAAGCTCTCAGCCCCGATCTCTTCACTTCTTGGGAGTTCTGGGCCATCGCCTCGGCTGTATTGCTGGTCGGCGAGGTCGTCACTGCTAGCTTCCTCCTTGGGGCCTTCCTGCCGGGCACTGTATTGGCCGCTCTTCTTGCTGCTTGCGGCTGGAGTATGGAGGTCCAACTTGTCGGCTTCATCGTCGGCACACTGGTCGGACTGGCGTTTCTGCGCCCCATGCTTCTGCGTCGCCTGGCTGCGCAAGCAGAATTCAGCAATGTTGGGGCATTGATTGGCTTGCAGGGGCGCGTGATCGAGGCCATCGTGCCCGGTGAGGTCGGTCGCGTCAAAATCCAAAACGAAGAATGGCGCGCTCGTGCTGATCAAGTCATTGAGGTTGGTCAGTCAGTGAAAGTGCACGCAGTTGCTGGCAATACCCTTGAGGTCGTTTCCGCCTAACTCCTGATCATCATGATTCAACTTCTGATCACACTTGTTGTCTTTGCGGTAGTTTTCGCGACCTTCGGAATAAAGGTCGTGCAGCAGGCCGAAGTCGTTGTCGTAGAGCGGCTAGGCCGTTACTTTCGCACGTTGCAGCCTGGCATCAATTTCATCATCCCCTTGGTGGATAAGCCGCGTCGCATGACATGGCGCGTGACTGCATCCGGGGCTAAGCGCGTGCCGGTTTTGCGCGAGACCGTTTCGGCGCGTGTCGATTTGCGCGAACAGGTCTTTGATTTCCCGAAGCAGTCAGTGATTACAGCGGACAATGTCGTGATCGAGATCAATGGTCTGCTCTATTACCAGATCACCGATCCCAAGCGCGCGGTTTACGAGGTCGCCAATCTTCCGAATGCCATCGAGAAGTTGGCGCAGACTACCTTGCGTAACATCATCGGTGATTTAGGGTTGGATCAAACTCTTTCCAGTCGCGACGACATCAACCTCAAAATGCGATCAGTGCTCGACGAAGCTACTGATAAGTGGGGAGTTAAGGTCAATCGTGTTGAGATTCAGGACATCGATCCGCCAATCACGGTGCGCGATGCCATGGAGATGCAGATGAAAGCTGAGCGCGAGCGTCGCGCGACCATCCTTGAGGCTGAAGGTTTTAAGCGAGCTAAGATTTTGCGTGCGGAGGGGGAGCGTGATGCCGCGATTGCCGAGGGTGAGGGCGAGCGTCAGTCCAATATTCTGCGTGCCGAGGGCGAGGCGCAGTCGCTAAACCTGGTTGCCGAATCTTTGTTGGATGGGAACATGAATCCGTCGCAGTATTTGATCGCCGTGAAGTACCTGTCGACTCTAGGTGAGATTGGTGGCTCCGAGAACCGTGGGGACAAGACGGTCTTCCTGCCTTTCGAGGCCACTGCCGCGCTTGGCAGTGTTGGCACTCTAAAGGAGATGTTCGTCGCTGCAGGCGATGGCAACAGTGCCGGCGGGACAAGTGGTTTGCCTCGACCGCCGAAGCCACCGTCTTCTTAATCGACGCGCAGTCCTGTCACGATCTGGTCGACCAAGTCGGTCAGGTCTTTTGCTTGGATGGTCAACGGAAGATCATCCGGAGTGGGTAGGTTGAATCGAGCGATGAATCCGAGTGCAAATCCCATCGAGGCTGCCTGGTCGAGATCGTATTTCCTAGTGAAGGAGACGTGCAGGACTTCCTCGGCCGCGAGCCCGGACTCCAGAAGGAAGATCTCCCAGTGACGAGGCGCTGGCTTGTAGCTCTGGGCCCGCTCGGCTGAAACTAGCCACTGAATCGGTGCGCCGAGGTGCTTGCGTGCGCATAGGGCTAGCACCTCTTGGTCGCAGTTACTCAGCAGTCCGATCGGTAACACATTGCTGAGGCGGATTAGTGCAGGTGCGGTCTCGGGAAAGGCGGGCCAGCCCAGTTGTCCGGCCGCGAAGGCGGTGGCTTCACGTGGGCTCAGCTCTAGTTGCAGTACCTCCTGGGCGGCTTTGTTGATCGATCGGGCCAGAATCTCGGCGTAGGGCAGCCAGGTGCCACGCTGCAGCTCTTGTTCCGCCCGTTCGCGCGCCCCGCAGAGTGCATGAATCTGGTCAGAGTGCGCGCGCAGGCTAGGAAGTTGCCGGATTACACGCTCTTGCCCGTATTTCCAGTCAATCAGTGTGCCGAAGCAATCGAAGGTAACGGCGCGGATCTTCGAAAACATGAGACGATTCTAGGGCGTGACTTGCAAAGTCCGCTTGCAGAAAGGCGTGTGATTGGCCCTCCGCGCCCGTACAACAAAACAAGATGCTGGAAGCTTCCGCCGTGCTCACCGAAGGCCTCTCGGTGCGCCTGGGCTCGACCCAAGTGCTCGAAGGAGTCGACCTACGTGTCGATTGTGGAGACCTTTATGGCTTATTGGGCCGGAATGGTGCTGGCAAGACCACCAGCATGCGCGCATTTCTCGGTTTGCTGCCCCAGTCTAAGGGGCGTTGTGAGATTTTTGGGCAGAGCTCGACCTGCTTGCGCGATTGCCCCGAGCCCATCGCCGTCGCACTCGATCCGCCCGGACTCGATGACACGTTGACGGTGCGTCAGAATCTCGAACTGGCGCGGATTTATGGGGGCATTCAGGGGGGGCGTTCGGTCGACGATGCCCTGCAGCTGGTCGGACTGGCGCACCGTGCGCATCACCGGGGCGATCGGCTGTCGCATGGCCAAGGGCGTCGCGCTGCTGTCGCACGCGCATTGCTCGGCGACCCTCGCTTGCTGGTGCTCGATGAGCCGCTGTCTGGGCTCGATCCGGAAGGGGTTGAGGTGCTGATCGAGCTTTTCCGTCGTCTTACCGCTGAAGAAGGGGTCACGGTGGTGTTGTCGAGTCACCACCTGCGCGAGGTCGAAGCGGTTTGTACACGGGTAGGCATGATTGAAGGCGGAAAAACGGTGTTGGAAGGCGAAGTTGCGGGGTTGCTCGCCGAAGCCGGCGATGGTCTGCGCGTGGTTTGTCGTGACGGTGCTCAAGCCAAGTCGGTACTACAGGCCGATGCCACTGTCAGTGCAATCACCAGTCACAGTGAGGGTGATTTGTTCGTCTTGAAGGCGCGTTGGAGTGCTGGGAGTGCGCCAAGCACTCCCCGCACAGTGCTCGAGAAGCTTGTCCAGGCCGGATGTGGCGTCGAGGAGTTTGTGCGTGAGCGCGCTAGTCTTGTCGATGTTTTTCAGGCCGCAGTGCGAGAAGATAGGGTGGGCTTGGCATGAGTGGCTTTGCGAGAGCGCTCCGCGGTGAACTCTATTTGCTGACGCGTAGAAGCTCGGTGCGACGTGCGCACTTGCTCGTGGTAGTTGTCGCGATACTCCATGTGATGGGTTCGATGTGGGTACTTCAGGTTGAAGCTGGTCTCGAGGGCATCCCGGCTGATGAGTTAGCCGCATGGAACTTCTGGCCGCGCCTAGCTGCTGGTGCGCGTGCGGCGATGTACTTCGTTGAGTTGCTGGTGCTAGCTCTGATAGCGGGCTCTTTCCCACGCGAGATTGCTGGTGGTGTCACGCGAGATCCGGCAACGCGACGCATTTCGCGCAGAGCGCTCTTGGGTGCACGCGCCATCGGCGCATTGTTGTTATCTTTCAGCCTCTATGGAACGGCCGTCCTCGCTGCTGCGTTCCCCAGCTACCTGCTGTTTGATAGGGGCCCGGTCATGGAGGATGGCGACATCCTGCTTGAAGAGCTCGAGATTCTGGAACCAGTGGTGATGGCGCTGGTGCACGGACTGCCCTCTGTGCTCGCATTGGGCGCCTTCGCCTGCCTGTTATCGGTCGCCTTCCATCGGGGAGTGGTCGCTAGTGGTGTGGGGCTTGGCATGGTGTTGGCAACCGGCATCTTCCACGAGGCCTTTGGTGATGCCGCACCGCTTTGGTTTGCTGATACGCTCGCCGGCTTCGGTCCTGACTCCTTCTTGGAGCAGGCAGCTGGCTTCTCGCAGGGCCTACTCAACTTCTACCCTGAGTCCTTCAATGCCGTGGTCGATACGGGTTGGTGGTCACCTTTGCCCGCATTGGTTCTGAGTGTCTATGCAGCTCTGTTTATCTTTCACCGTCGCGCGCTCTAACTTTGTAGTGATTTCAATCGTTCGCATACTGCTAGTCAGCCTGACGCTCCTGCTGGGGGCGTCCTGTTCCCTGGTCACGAGCCCGGAGCCGCTCCCCAAGGGTTTCTACGGCCTCGAATCGGCAACGGCGCCGGTCCCCGAGCTGGCGGCTTGGTTGGGGGTCGAAGTGGCTTTCAATGAATCTGACAGCTTGGAATCCTTGGATTTGCAGCCTGGTGTGCGCCTGACCGAAGTGGAAGGAGGTGGGCCTGCAGCCGAGGTGGGATTGCGTATCGGCGATGTGCTGTTGTCGTTCGATGGTACGCCTACCGACGACCCGGAGCGGCTCGACTCGCTACTACGCGGAGTAGCTAGCGAACGTGCGGTCGCGCTAGAGATTCAGCGCGGTGATCAGGTCTTTGCCGTGAATCCAGTCGTGCGTTTGCGTTCTAGTGACCAGTTGCGTGGACTCTACTTTGTCGAGCGCGCGTTGTGGCGTGTCGCGCTGACGGAGGGGGGCGATTTCCCCTATCCAAAGATTCACCTACTGGCCGAAGGCAGCCCGCTGCGCCAAGCGGGCGCGCGCGAGGGCGACTGGATTATGAGTTTCCAGGGTCGTGATCCGGGCTCGCCCGCGGAACTGATTCGTCGGGTTCGTCGCGAGCTGCAACCGGGCGAGGAGTTTAAGTTGACGGTGCGTCGTGAGGCCAATGGACGCGTGCGTGAACTCGAAGGATGGGCTTGGATGCCGCGGACCGTGCTGAATGAAATAGGGCTTTGGCCGGTCTTTTCTTGGAATGTTGATCGTGCTGAGAACCGCGAAACCTTTGAAGTGGGCAACCTCATCATTCTGAGCCTTTTCAAGCTGCGTCGTGTTGGCAGCATTAAGCGTTGGTCGATTCTCTCGCTACTAACTTGGGAGACGGGTACTGCCATGTTGCAGACGGTGGAGGTCGAAGGATGATTCTGACGGGCCTCTTGCTTGCTGTGGCGGCACAGCAGGATGCGAGCTTTGCACGCTTCCGAATCGATCCACCTGGCGAGATCGTCGACACCATAGTTAAGGATGCTGATGCCGACGGGCGTATGGAGTTTTGGTTCGCGACAGTTGAAGATGGTGGGCGACGCCTATCTAGTTTCGTACAGCAAGGCGACGCAGGGTTTTCAACTGAAGCCACGCACTCGCAGC
>JAKVCF010000051.1 GCA_022447335.1 Planctomycetota bacterium
ACAGTTGGAGGAATGGCCACCGTGATCACCAGGATCAGCAGTGTCAGAACAACCAATAGACGCCGGTAACGCACCGCCTACTGGCCGCGTAGACAGGCCCGCCAAACTTCCGCCGCTTCGACTACCGCAGCGCGCGGTAGGCCCGGCGAAATTGTGGCACGGTCCACACCCGTCAAACCGCTCAGGTAGAGCTGAGCGGCTGGACGCAAGAAAGCCGGACCATCAACCACAAGCTCGAGCAAATCGCCAACGATCTGTTCGCGGCTAGCCCCACTGCCTTCGACGAAATTTTCGGACAATGAAAAACCACGGCCTTCGAGACCATCGACCAGCCATAATGAGGGATCATCACGCTGGTGGTCACGCCACCAAATCTCGTAGACCCCAGCCGGATCAGGCATGGTGCGATAGTCAACGCAAGTTGCGTGTGCGAGCGACTCAAGCAGTTCACGGTCGTTCGGCGCCTGCGGTAGCATGCGCATGAGGGTCGGCACCGCGGTCGGCTCAGCCAGCATGCCAGCGTGAATTGCAACGCGACGACGCACCATCAAGTTACTGTCGTCGAGATAGCGACCGTAGATCGCGCGTGCCAAACCTGCCCCACGCGACTCCAGCGCGTGGGCGTAGCTAGCTTCAAGCGAGGTGCCGACAAAGCTTGGCAAGATCTCGCCAAAGGCCGCATCTGCCTTGCCGCCCGGCAAATCGCGCATGGCAGCCAAAGCCGACAAGCGCAAGCTGACATCCTCGTCCAACGCAGCCTCTCGCAGCAAGGAAACCGAAGCACGCTCGCCAAAGCCAGCCATCGCGACGATTGCAGCCTTGCGGATCTCTCGTGGCTGCCCGGGAGCAGCCAAACTCTCAACAGCAGGCAGTGCGCTCGTATCAGCAATCTTACCCAAAGACTGCAGAGCCGCGCGCTTCACCAGCGCATCTCCATTTTCGAGCAAGGGCAGAAGCAGCGGAACAGCTTCGCTTCCAGTGCTAGCCAAAGCTTGTGTCGCAGCCACCTGAATCGGCAGTCGCTCGTCAGCCAGCGCAGTCGCCGCAGCAGCGAAACCCAGGCTACCAAGTGATCGTGCGAGCAACTCTGCGCGGCGGGGATCTGGAAGCAGCATCAACGCTTCGAGAAAGATCGGCGCATCGGCAGCTCCACGACCGATCAGCGCCACATCAAGTACACGACGTGCGTATTCCGGAGCGCTCACGTACTCCGGCAGACGGCTCAGGAAAAGCTGTGCCGTATCGATAGACCACCCCTCAACCGAAGCCGGGTTCTCAAGCAAATAGCTCGCCCAAGCGTCGAAGTCTTTAGTGTTCAACCGTAGCGCGCGATCGCGGTGCCACTGCGCCAGCAGCTGTGCGCGCTCAGCACCTTGTGCACGACTCCAGGCAGCCACCGCCTTGGCTAGGAATACCTGTGCATCCGAGCCTTCGCCAATGACTTGCCAAGCCTGCGCGCGGTACTGCGCATCTAGACCCTTAAGCAACTGCGGGAGCCAATCGCCACCTGCAGCACCACGGAAACGCATCGGCTTACGTCGACCCGAAACTCGAATTTCAAGACCCGCGTGAATCGGCTCTTCAGGCAAACCATAAGTACCCCGAAGGACTGAAGCATCAAGTACATCGGTACCGCGTAGCAGCGCATCGAGCGCATCGAGCTCGGCGGCGACCAGGAAACGACCTCCCTCCTTTGGATCGAGCGTTTCGGCGCCCAGACCACCCAGACTGCGGGGCGGACTACCCGCCGAGAACCAGGTCACCTGAAGCCTTGGCAGATCCTCACGCGTCACCGACATCGCGCCGCGCACCAAAGCGAAGCTGTCGCGGTTGGTGGCGTACCACTCCGCCCAAGCCTGACGATCTTGATCGGTGAAATCCTGACCCGAGATGCGACGCAAACTCTGGACCGCCAACGGTGAGAAGCGCGCGAACTGCGGATAAAACTCGCTGCCACCTACCGCACGCACTAGTGCCAGCGGAAGTTGGCGCTGCAGGGCTTCGAGTCCTTCTTCAACATCTGTTCGGAAAACATACTCGGCAACCGCAGCGGCAGATACGCCCGACAAGAAGGGGTCGCGTACAGCGATCAGTGGACGCAACTTCTCGGCCAACTCAACATCGACCAGCAGTTGACCACTGGTTTCCTGCTGCAACAGCAAGGCATAGACGAGGTAAGCAAGTTGTGGACCGGTCTCGAGCGCATCAATCTGACTGCGCACATACGCCAAGTCTTCGCCGCTAGCACTACCCGCGAGCGCCTCCACAGCAGTGAAGGCCACGCTCACCGACTCATCCGAAACCGCATCACGTAAACCATTGCGCGCGCCTTCGATAGTGCGGTACTCAATCAGGAGCCGCGCCGCACGATTGCGAATATCGGCTTCGCGACCGAAGCGTAGCTGGCGCAGAAGACTAGGCACGAAAGCCGGATTCGGATTAGCTGAGATACGCCCTTCGGCCATCGCGCGCAGATTGCGACGTGGATGCGCAACCAAATCGACTGCACGAATAGGGAGTTCACCCTGAATTACCACTGCAGCGTCGAGGCACTCACCTGCCACATCAACCTTGCCTACGCCTGAGGCTACTTCAATCAGAGTGCGAGCATCATCCTTTTCCATGTCACCCACCGAGCGCAACAAGCGCGCAGCCAAGGTCACCGAAGGCATGTGCGGCGAGTCGAGGGCTTTGAGTGCCGTCTCACGAGTACGCAGGCCCATGGTCTGCAGCTCCTCAAGCAACTCACGCATTTTTCGGCTACTCAGCTTGCCTTCGGTATCGATTTCCTCACAAGCAACGAAAATGAGCTCTGCGCGAGCGGTAGTCTCGCCCCAATAGGCAGAAACGTAGATCTCGATCGGAGGCGTGGCGACCGCTTCGGACAGCTTGATCTCCTTCTGGTGAGGGGAGGGCAGATCAAGGCCACTCGGATCACGGGTGGGCCGAGCGCTGGGCACGTCTCGCCCACTCTGGGCGAGTGCGAGGGGGCTCAGCAGAAGGCTGATCAGGAAGAGGAGACCAGTTCGACGCACAGGACGGCATTCTAGCCCCCATCCTGCAACCAGTTGCGGATCTCTTCGCGACGGAGTGCCTCGACCAGATCTCCGTCCCTAATAGGGTCAAACACCCGAAACCCGCCATGTCCGCTCTGGGCAAGACCTCGCAGTAAGCCGGGACCGCGCTGACGCAGATCGGTCTCAGCAACCTGGAAGCCATCACAGCACTCCTCCAGCACCTGCAGCCGCTCGAAGGCGTCTCCCGCCACGAACACTTCGCAGCGAGCGGGACGCGCGTTCAGCCCGCGTGCCAGACGCCCTCGGAGCTGATGCAAACTCGCAAGACCAAGTCGCTCGGCCCCGAAAATGGCCATCTGTGGGACGTCGGCCACATCGAGGCCGACCTCGACCACAGTGGTTCCGGCCAACGCATGCAACCGGCCTTCAGCCAGACCGCGTACCTGCGCCTCTATCTCCGCCCCCATCATGCGGCCATGCACCACACCGATGCGAAGCTTAGCCCACGGACCTTCGCGGAGAGAAGCAACCAATGCTTTGAGCCCCCCCTCTCCATCGATGCGAGGAGCAACCAAGAAAGCCGCTTCGCCCGCGGCTGCCCGCTGAGCCATCTCGGCGGAAATAGATTCGCGCCAGGCAATCGGTCGGTGCACGCGCGTGGTCACTTCGGAGCCGCTACCGGGTCGACTGCGCAGAACGCAAGGCTCGAGCGCGCCGTAAGCCGCCCACGCCAAGGTGCGCGGAATCGGGGTTGCCGTCATAGTCAGCACGTGAGGCTTCTCACCTTTCTCGACCAAAGCGCCCTTCTGCCGCACGCCGAAGCGGTGCTGTTCATCGAGCACAACTAGGCCTAAATCGGCAAAGCTAACCCCAGGGCCAAACAGGGCATGAGTACCCACCGCGATCTGCGCACGACCAGCCGCGAGGTCGGCCAGCGCGGCACGCCGCATCGATTGAGGGTCGTCACCGAGTAAGCGCACTAACCGTAGCTGTGAACCTTGTAGCCAACTTTGAAAAGTGCGTAAATGCTGTCGCGCAAGGATCTCGGTCGGAGCCAAAATCGCACTCTGACGCCCGTCGGCCGCCAACGCCAAGGCCATCGCAAAAGCCACCACCGTCTTACCCGATCCAACCTCACCATGGATCAAACGGCGGATAGTGCGCCCCGCGGCGAGTTCTTCGCGCAAAGTAGCCAGTACGGCATCCTGGTCAGAAGTTAGCGCGAAGGGAATTCGCGCCAAAATGCGACTCCAAACCCGCTGCTCGCGAGCGCTAGCATTAGGCGCGCCATCTGCGGGTAAAGCGGCCAAGCGCGCGCGCTCGAAGCGCAGCACTTCGCCAAAGGCTAAGCGCCTCCGAGCAGCCTCCACCTGTTCGCGATCCAGCGGACGATGCAGAGCTAACCAGGCGGCGCCCAAAGCTGGAAGATCAAGGCTTGCTCGGAGTGACTTGGGAATCGGGTCGGCCACCCAATTCGCTGGATCTTCACCCGCATCATCAGCGGATTTGAGTAATGCATCCATAGCAGCTTGGACCGCCTTGGCAACCTGCCCAGAAGACAGGCAGCCTGATTCGGGATAAACGGCTTCGAGTCCGCTTACTTCCTCTCCGGCAGCGCTCACTAGACGCGGCGCCAGAAGCTTCGCACCTCTCCTGGCCGAAGCCTTACCTTCCAACTCGAGCTCTTCTCCTGGCTGGAAGCGATCGCGCAACCACGGCTGCTGAAAGAAGAGTGCGTCCACATACCCATATTTATCTTCAACGCGCACTCCTAGCACAGTGCGACGCCCACGCGGCCGAAACAACCAGGTCTTGATGACCTGGCCGCGATAACGAACGCGCTCACCGTCAACGGATCCCCAATCAGAACTGTTAACCCAGCACGCAGGATCCTGGTATTTACGCGGTAGCACACAGAGTAAATCGTTGAGTCGACGTGCGCCAAGCAACTCCGCGAACTGCGCAGCACGTTTGGGGCCAATGCCCGGCAGCGTGGTGAGCGGCTGCTCTTCCCAATTCGCCGGCGCTTGAGTGCCCATGTCCTGACTCTAGCTCTGCGCGCCCAAGCTTCCGGATCGTTTATCCTTACCCGTGAACCCCACTAGAGCACACCGTTAAATTTACAGGATGGACTTCGCACAAAGTTACGGCCCTTGGGCACTGGTGACTGGCGCCAGCTCAGGCCTGGGCGAGCGCTATGCCCGCGCGCTAGCCGCACGCGGCCTCAACCTGATCGTAATTGCACGGCGGAAAGAGCGCCTGCGCACACTTGCCGAAGAGCTGCACACGGAGCATGGAGTGCAAGTGGACGTCGTCGCTACCGATCTTCTGAAGGCACGGTCGATGCGCGCGATTGAAGAAGCCGTCGAAGGTCGCGAGCTAGGCCTCGTCGTTTGCAACGCAGGATTCGGCGCCTCTGGCCGCTTTCACGAACTGGATCGAAACCGCCAGATCGACATGGTACGACTGAACTGTGAAGCTCCCGTGCGGTTGCTGCACGCACTCAGCCCCTACCTAATTCAACGTGGCCACGGCGGAGTGATCATGTTGGCATCAACTGCATCGTTTCAATGTACGCCCTGGATGGCGGTCTACGGTGCGACCAAAGCCTTTGACTTGCACTTCGCCGAAGCTTTGACCGTTGAGCTTGGCCTACACGGCATTGACGTGCTTTCCGTCTGCCCAGGGCACACCGCTACCGAGTTTCACGAAGTTGCAGGAGTAGATCGATCTGCCACAGGTGGGGCGCCAGCAGATCCAACCGAAGTGGTCGAGCAATCCCTGCGCAAACTGGGACATAAAATGACCTGGACACATGGCGCCCGCAATCGCTGGATGAGCTTTGCCACGCGTCTAGCCCCGCGCTCGATCTCGGCCTGGATAGCTGGAAAGATCCTGCACAAGCGTCTCAACTAACGTGCTCGAGGCCGCGGCTGCTGCCCAAGCCAAGCTAACGCCGCATCACGGTCGGCCAATTCGCCGTCAAGCTGCAATTCAAAGGCCGCCGCAAGGACTTCCCCCACCGCCGGACCAGGCGACCAACCGAGATCGATCGCGTCACGGCCACGCAGAAAGTTCTCCGGCCTCGAGTCAGCGACCCCAATCTGCTCGGCGCGCTCCAACAACCACTTGCCAGGCTCCCAATCCGCCTGGGCTAACCCGGCGCGCCCCGCCGAATCGGCCCACGCCACGCGCACGAGGGCCTTTAGATCAACTCGCGCCGCCAAACGACGCAGCGCACTGTCTTTGATTTCATGGCGCACAAAGTAGAGCTGCGCGGGGCGCAAGTGCTCACGCACCAGCGGCACCACCTTGTCCGCCAAGTCCCCGCGCCGCGACAACCGCTGCAAAAGAGAGCGCGTTAGCTCCTCGCCTTCAACATCGTGCGCCAAGCTGCGCCAGCGCCCCCGCTCAAAACATGTCGTGGTGGCTTTGCCCAGGTCATGACAGAGCACAGCAAGCATCTCAACATATGGGTCACCCATAGCTGAACGAATCCCGGCAGCCGCCTCCAGCGCCAACGCTGTGTGATGGAGCACATCGCCTTCGGGATGCCAGATGGGATCCTGTGGAGTACCGCGCAACGCACGCAGCTCGGGCAAATCTCGCAGCGCACCGACCTCTTCCATTGCCAGCAATCCCTTACCAGGAAAGGCACTCTCGGTCAGCATGCGCTGCCACTCACCTTCAATACGTTCAGTCGGCAGTTCACTGAGGTCAAGTTGGCGGCAAAGAGCGCTGGTCTCGGGAGCAATGCGCCAACCATATCGCGCGACGAAGCGCGCTGCCCGGAGTGCGCGCAGCGGGTCCTCAACAAATGCCTGCGAGACGTGGCGCAAAATTCCGCGCTCGAGGTCCGCCCGTCCACCGACAAAGTCGTACAGCTGCAACTCGAGCGGGTCGAACAACATGGCATTGACGGTAAAGTCTCGGCGCAACACAGCCTCGGCTGGATCCATATCCGGCAGATCCTCGATCGAGAAGCCGCGATGCCCAGGGGCGGTTTTTGATTCACGGCGCGGCAAAGCCAGCTCGATGATGCCCACCTCGGTAGCAAGGTGCAGCACCGCAAACTGCTTACCAACTACATGAACTGCACCAAACTCCGAAGCCACTTCTTCGAGTTGATCGGGAGGCAAGCCATAGACCTCGAGGTCTGCATCGCCCGCATCGCGCCCAAGCAGCGAATCGCGAACTGCCCCCCCTACCAGATATGCACGCCCGCCGGCCCCCGAAATCCGCCCCGCGCCCCGCTGCCCCCCCCCACCGCGCGCCGGATCGGCGAATCGGACCTGCGGGGTGGGGCTGATTGCGGACATACCCAAGGATAGCCCGAGGCACGCTTGGACCGAACCACAGCGCGCGGTAGGCTCGCGAGCACGAGATCACGACCATGCAACGCCTCGCCCTGCTCGCTCTTCTTCTCGCTCCGTCCTGCGTCATTCCCGGCGACGCAAATTGGAGCGATCTTCACGCCAACGCCTATGGCGGAATCTACAACATGACCGCAGGCGGAGCGATCGATGATATTTCTGGTACGAGTGGAGCAGTTGCAGCTTCTGGCGATCTGAGCATTGAAGACGAAACCGAGTCAAACTTCCTCTACGGAGCACGATTTGGATTTGCTCCCGTCGAAATTTCGTTATCCGGATTTGAACACAAAAGCTCCCATGGAGGAACTTTCGCGGGAACGATTGGCCCCTTTGTGGACACCACGGTTGACGCGCAAACCGAACTCAACTTTGGCCTGCAACGCATTGCAGCCGGCGTTGACATCTTAAACACTCCTGTTGCACGTGTCGGCCTCCTCATAGGCGTAGACTTCTTCACCTTCCACGAGTTTGAGTTTACAGTTAGTCAAGGTGCAGAATCTCGCAGCTACACCATTGCAAACGACGAGGATGTACCCGTCCCGGTCGTTGGTCTCCGGGGCGATGTCGGACTCCCACTAACTGGACTGCGCGCCGGCGGCGAGGCCTCTGCCTTCCAAGCTGACGTTGATAACGTCAATGCCGAGTACCTTGAGCTTGACGTTCATCTCGGGTGGGAACCAGGCGACAATGACTGGATTGAGTTCCTCGTCGGCTACCGCATGATTGATTTCCAGTTCGAAGGCGAGCTTGATGACTCAAGCATCGATGGCGCCATTGATCTCGACGGTCTCTACTTTGCGATCGGCATCGTCTTCTAAGTCACGTCACCAAAATTAGAAAAGGCGCCCAGATCTCTCTGGGCGCCCCCTGGCATTTCGCACTGGTGTTGCACTTACAGGTTCGATGCAACAAAATCCCAATTGACCAAGCTATCGAAGAAGACTTCAAGATACTTGGGTCGAGCGTTACGGAAGTCAATGTAGTAGGCGTGCTCCCAAACGTCACAGGTGAGTAGCGGCTTAAGGCCATCGGTCATCGGATTCCCGGCGTTCAGTGTCTCCACAACAGAGAGCTTTCCACCAGCGTCCGCAACCAACCAGGCCCAGCCTGAACCGAAGCGCGCCATTGCGGCCGCTTTAAACTCGGCCAAGAAAGCGTCGTAAGAGCCAAAGTCGCGATCGATCGCCGCAGCCAAATCGCCACTCGGAGCGCCGCCGCCGCCCGGCTTCATACAACTCCAATAGAAGGTGTGGTTCCACACCTGGGCTGCATTGTTAAAGACACCACCATCCGTGGTCTTGACCAATTCATCGAGTGACTTTGAGTCGTCGCCATCGAGCAGCTCGTTGAGCTTGCCTACATAGGCAGCGTGGTGCTTACCGTAGTGGTACTGAATGGTCTCCGCAGTGATATGCGGAGCGAGATCGTTCTCGCCGTAAGGAAGCGCAGGAAGTTCGTAGGCCATGATTCGTAAGAAAAAAATAACGCTCCACGGGCACAAGATCGGTCGCGGAACAGCCTTCAGGATAGGCCCGCGTGCGGATCACTCAAGTAGGCTCGGGGCCAAGCCTAGTCGATCACCAGGGCGTTACCCGGCGTAAGGGTGCTACTGGCCACATCGTAGCCCTGAAGCCAGATCGGCATACCGCTCGCCGTCGTAGGCAAATTGGCCTGCCAGACAGCCCCACCGAAAGCATCGGCATTCAGCGGTGGGAGCTGCCGAATCGGCAAGCTGAGCGAAACCAATCCGTAAGGCGTGCTCGTCGGACCCGGGCCAGTCAAGCTGTACGCCAGACCCAGCGGATTATCTGGCGTTCCACCAAGCAAGGTCACGCTGGCCCGCGCCCCGGCCTTAAAATCGCGCGTCACCAGCACTGGAGCACCGGTGTGCGCCACCAAGAAGCCCTCATCGTCACGGAGCTCCAACGCGAGCTGTGCTCGCAAGTCCCCAGTCGCAGGCCCTACAACCAAGCGAGCCTCGCCGCCTGTCGGTGAAATGGAGCGCATACGGAAAGCGCGCAGATCCGGGGAAACAAATAGGGAACGCCCCACCCCAATCACTGTTCCTGGCTCGAAGGTGAATGTGTAGTCGCCGCTCAACGTCCAATCACTCAAATCAATTGGAGTGCTTTCCAAATTGCTGACCTCGAGATACTCCTCGGCGGCATTGCCCGACGCTGGATCATGATCCCAAGACGCAAAGCCGATCCGCGGCACACGCGGCTGCGGATCCGGCACTTCGCCGGTACCATTTAGCCCCAGAGTCTCGTACAGATAAACACGGCGCTTCTCTAAAAACTCTGCTTCAAAGATCTGCAAGGCCTGGAGATAGTCCTGATTGCGATCGCCGTAGCTTGGAATACCCCAGCGCGCAACGTCCAACGCGACATCGCTACTCATTCGTGGCGCCCAGTCGTCAAACTGCGACTCAAACCATCGCTCCGCACGTGGCGTACCCGGCGACTGCAGCAACTGATCCATCACCGTCCGGAAGCGGCGCATGTAAAGCTCCCGTGACTCCGGATGCTGGAAAACCGCATCGATCAGTCGGTTCCAGGGACCATCATTCTTAGGCCTATCACGATCGCCAAATAACGGGTGACTGAACTGGTCCAGATCAGCCCAAATTGTGTCATTCAGCACCCCGCCACTGCGGGTGTAATTACGACCTTGAGTCAGATCGAGATCCCACGGAATAAACCGCCATTCATCGTCGGTCTGAACATCCCGATAAACGTAATAGTTCTTCGCAATGTGATCATTGTTGTGAATCAGGTTGGTAATAGCGATGTAGTTGATCACCGCCGGAAGGTCGACGTTATCGAAAATGTAATTGCGCTGGTCAATTCCGGTCAGCTTAAGACCCTGGACAAGACCCTTCAGGTCAGAGTTATTTTCGCTGCGGCGCGTCTTCTTCTCGACACCACTACTCGAACGATCGAGCACGTTGTACATCTTGTAGAGCGGACCAACGCCATCTTCGTCCCAACCGAAGCGATCGAGAAGATTCTCATCTGGCTGCTCAACAAAGGCCGTAACGGAGTAAAACTCGTTATTCATCCTTAGATGCACCAACTGAACGTCACTGCCTGGTTGACCAGCCGCCTCATAGGCCTTCCAACCCAAGTAACGCCGCAGATAGGACTTGTCACTCCAACTCGTATTCAGGTTTAGCTCCTCCACACGACGACGATCCGGGTCATAGCGGAAGTGGTGCCCACGATTGAAATCGAACTTAAAGCTGCGCTTCGGCCACCACGCAGACGAGCCTCCGCGCCTGCGCACAAAGAGATTGTCATAGAACTCACCCTCGTACCACAGCGAGCAACGTGTGCCCGCGCCAGTGGTTGCCGCTGAGGGATCCTCAACGAACCAGTGATAGATCTCGAGCTCACTGGCCAGTGCTGAGTCCTGCACCATAGTGCCGAAATACTCAGGCGCCTCGACCGGCATCGGATTCCCCGGCGCGCGAAACAAGCCCCCTTGACCATCGTCTGACTCCACCGCCCAGCGCAACATCTCGCCAGCGGTTGCCGTGCCGGCTGGAATGGTCGCTGTCCAAGTGCCATCCGCCGCGACTCGGTCGTTACCGCCTCCGTCATCACGCATCGCAATACGGAACTCAGTTTGGAACATGCGACGGACGATCAGATCAACTGCGACCGGCGGCACGCTGGGTGCCATCTCGGCCATCACAATCACGTCCTCGCCGGGGGTCGGCGTGACCGGCTTGTGCTCCACTTCAACCACGGGCGGCCCGACACCTCGATTGAAAGTCCCTGGAGTCGGCGAACTCATATAACCAAGCACAGGCCCCATACCCGAAAGCTCCTCAAAACCGTATGAAACATCGCCAAACTGCTCTGGGAATCCTGCGCCAAAATCCTGCGCCACGCTGCCATCGGGTCGCAGAAGCGCCAGTGTCTCACCCTTGCCACTAAGCTTGAAATCGAGGTGCAGCTCTGCACCAGCAACCGCACGGCCCTTGTCGCTGGCAAACACAACCAAAAACTGACTCGGGCCCAGAAGGGTTCCTGCAGGGAAAACCCAGTGCGCGGCTAGCGTCGGATCGTCGCTAAGCGCCCAACCGCCCAGATCAACCGTCTGCCCACCCAAGTTGGTGAGCTCGATCCAATCACTCCGATCGCCGTCCTCATCCTCGATCGAGGTGTCGTTGACCGCCTGGAACTCCGAAATCGCAATCTGACCCTGGGTCAGCGCGAATAAGGCAGTTCCAAGCACGAACGACAACATCCAGAAAGTATACGCCATAAAAAAATCTGAAATCCTGGGGAGGCTGGCGCGTTTTGACTGGCAAGGAGGCAAGCCCCTGCCGATGTGAAAGGACCGGACTCCGGATGAAAGTACGCTTCTCGATCTGGCTAATGGGCCTAGTGGCCCTGTCGCTCGCCTTCCAGGCGCTGCTGCTCCAGCAGGCTTGGGCAGAAAATCCGTTTGCACGTGTGCTGCTCGGAGATTCAGCCGTCTATTGGGAGTGGGCCGGAGAAATCGCCAACGGCAAATGGATCGCGGACGAACCCTTCCAATCGGCACCGCTCTACCCCTACTTCCTGGCCCTACTACGCACGCTGGGCCTCGACCTACTAGGAGTCTATTCGGTCCAGGCCCTACTCGGCACACTGACTATGGTCCTGATCGCGCTGGCCACACGACGACGCGCTGGGCCGCTGGCCGGACTAATTGCCGCCACGCTGTGGATCTTCCTCGACGAAGCCGCCTTCGTCTCTGGCCGCATTTGGAACCTGCCGCTGCAACTCTTCACCGGCAGCCTGCTCCTCTGGTATACGACGCGCATCCCCGAGCAGTTTGGAAAGGCGACTCTACCGAGTCTTGGAGCACTGTGCGGGATCGCAGTCCTCGCCAATCCCGCACTGCTCCCGGTCGTTCTACTGCTGATCTTCTGGGCTGGACAAGCTCCTATCAAGCGCAACCTGTTTGGTTCGTTTACTGCACTCGCGGTAATGGCTGTGTGCATCGCGCCTGCTACCTATCACAACCGCGAAGCCTGTGGCGAAACCATCCTAATCTCCTCGCAGGCCGGACTGACCTTCGCCCACGGCAATAGCGCAGGAGCCAGCGGCACCTACTACCCAGTAGAAGGGGTCTCCGAAAATCGACGCACACAGAATCAGGATGCAGTCCGCCTTGTCGAACAGGAAACTGGCAAACGCAGCTGGAAAGCGACTAGTCGCTACTTCTTCGAGCGCGGCCTCGGTTGGATGGTGGAGAACCCAGGCGATGTCTTGTCGCTCGAACTCCGCAAGGCTTGGTGGCTGCTAACCGGCCGCAGCTACGCTGATCTGTACAACCCAGATCTCGAATCCCGCACTGAATTCGGTTCGCGCCTTACCTGGGCGCCGATCAGCCTAGCCTTCCTCTTCCCGTTAGCCCTCTTCGGCATGGTTCGCGTCTGGCGCCGAGAAGGTCTCCGGCACCGCGGACCCGAGATTCTGATGATCGGCGGAGTAGCGCTAATCGTACTAGTCTTCTGGTACAGCCCGCGTTATCGAATGCCACTTGCACCAGCCGTAATCCTGCTGGCAGCCGAAGGAATGGCATGGGGCTGGGGTTCATGGCGCGAAGAACAACGTCGTGGCCCGGGCATCATCGTCTTAAGTCTGATGGCAATCGCTTTAGTCGCTGGACTGATCAATCGCGCCACGCGCTTTGATTCACCGGACCTACTGATGCCCGCATTCCTGCACTCTGTCGGCGACTCCCTGCGCCTCATGGAAGGACGTGAAGCCGAGTCGATCGAGTATCTAGAAAGTGCGATCGAACGCGGCTACCGCAAGTATGAGGCACACTACAGCCTCGCGCTGGCCTACATGAAACTGGCCGAAACCACACTCAACGATGGTCAGGAAGGCGCACAGAAGCGCGCGCTGCCAACCTATCATCAGGCTGTAACACAGCTACGCCAGACGGTTGAGCATGACCCCAACTCTTTCCAGCCACAGTTCAACCTAGCCAGCATTGAGTTCTGGTTCTGGCAACTCGGTGAGCGGGAAGCATGGGAAGTGCAGCCGCTAATCGAACGAGCACTACAGATCGCGCAAGACACTGGGAGCGAGGAGCCTGCCGCGCGGCTACAACAGATGCTCGCACAGCTGTAACCCCCGTCCGGGGGCCACCGCCCCTCGACATGCCACCCGATTCGCCGCGATCATCCAAGCGCCTTGCACGCGCGCGCCGCCTCCGCCCAACCGAGGCACGCTGGGGCTGCCCAGCACGCTGGGTTCCCGCCGTGCGCAAACAGACATCGGGCCCCAGCGGTGAAGCCGGCCTAGTCGGCCAAGCCCGCGCCCTCGAAGCCCTGCGCATGGGTCTCGCCGTACCCGGATCGGGCTTCCATGTTTTCCTAGCTGGCCTAGGCGGAGCGGACGAGCCCGAACGGGTAGTTCGCCTGATCGAGCAGCTACGCATGCAGTGCCCATTGCCGCGTGACCACGTCTTTGTGCACAACTTCGCAGACCCGATGCGTCCGATGCACCTAGAGATCGCAGCCGGCGAAGCAAACGCACTGGCCGATGGCATGGATCGCTGGGTACGCACGCTAACCCGCGAGATCCCGAAGTTGCTCGAGTCGGATACCCATGTGGACCGGCGACATCGGCTGTATGCGCGGTATCGCAAAGCAGAAGAACAACTCTTTCGCCGCTTCGGACGCAAGCTTCAGGGCCAAGGTCTGGAGCTCGTCACGTTGGAAGATGACGAGGGACGGCGCCGTGACATCTTCGCGCGCGTCGGCGAACAACTGTTGCCGGTGGAGTCGCTCGAAGAGCTCCCGCGCGGCGGAAAGCCAACGGTAACCGAACGCAAACGATTGCTCGCTGCGCGCGATGAAGGTCGCAAAGGACTACGCCAAGTCCAACGCAAAGCGCGCGCGCT
>JAKVCF010000052.1 GCA_022447335.1 Planctomycetota bacterium
GCTGCGAAGGTTTTGCGGCCGCTACCGTCAACGTAGCGCACCTCGTCGGCCCATGCTTGAGCGGGAAGCGAACGTCCTATGCGCATTGAGGTGATCCCTAGTGGGGTCAGCAGCTCGTGTAGCACGAACTGCTCGTAGCTCATTCCGCTGCAGGATTCAATCACACGGCCCAATAAGCAGTAGCCGAAGTTGCTGTAGGCGTATTGAGTGCCAGGATCGTGATCGAGATTCTGGTCGAGCATGAAGCGAATGATCTGATGTTGATCGGGCGGTCCTTCACTGCCGAGATGATCACGTACACGCTGTGGCACGAACATCGGATCAAAGGATTGGCCACGATCCCACCCTGCGCGATGGTGGAGTAACTGCTCTATAGTTATTTCCTCTAATCGTGGATCACGGCTGGGATGTTTGAGTTCTTCTGCCAGGCCTATTCTTTCGAAGGGACTCTCCTGCAGGTCGAGCTTGCCCTGATCGACCAGGCGGAGTACGGCTACGGCTGTGATTGGTTTTGAGATGCTGGCAATGCGGTAGAGTGATGCTGGTCGGGCAGCGATTTTTTTGTCGGGGTCGGCCCAGCCGAAGGCGCGTGCGTATAGAAGTTCGCCATCTTTCATAATCGCTAACGAACCGCCAGGTAGCCGATGCTCGTGCACGAAGTCGCGCATCATTTGATCGACAGCGTGCGCTTGCAGCGCTTGGCTGCCACGTTCTGGTAGCAGGGGTTCGGCCTTACCTTGTGCGGGGGCGAATACAGTAAGGATCAGAAGCGCGATTAGAGGCGGCATGAGACGATGGTATCGTGATCGACTGTGGCCTACAGAACTACCACTGCAGGGCCTCTTGTGTCATGAGCACCCTCGACAAGCGTACGCCAACTCAGCCTTCGATGGAAATCGAGTGCTTTCCGAACCCGCGCGCAAATTCGCTTTATCAGATCGAAAGCGTGACGCGTGAGTTCACTTGCAATTGTCCCGCGACCGGGCAGCCGGATTTTGCCACGATTCGTGTGCGCTATGTGCCAGGTCCGCGTTGTTTTGAACTGAAGTCCTTCAAGCTCTACCTGTGGAGTTACCGCAATGAGGGGCACTATCACGAGGACGTGACCAACCGCATTTTGGCGGATCTTGTCGCTGCAACCGATCCAGTTTGGATGGAAGTCCGCGGTGAGTTCAGTATTCGCGGCGGTATCGCAACCACGGTTACGGCACGCCACGGTGCGCGTCCGGAAGGGCTAGAAGAGATTGAGCGCGCTCCGTTGATCTAGGCTCGCAGCCTGCGTCGCGGTGAGTCGGCGTCCTATTGCATCTTTAGCCCATAAAAGAGGTCTTCTGGCGCATTCAAGTTGGAAGGGGAGATTTGCCGATGTTCGTTCGGTGAGTTTTCCCTCCAGCTTTTCGGAGCGCGCCACTTCGAACGGGCGGCGCCGAATCTTTCTTTGGCTTGGGCTGCTTGGCGTTCTACTGGTCGAACCTTTGCGGTTTGCGCCTGTGTTCGGTGCCAGCATGGAGCCTACGTTACGCGCAGGTGACCTAGTCTGCTTTGATCGTATTAGCTCCGGTGAAGTGCCTAATCGAGGTTCGGTGGTGGTCTTTCAGTCTCCGCTCGATCCCAAGCGTCTTTTTGTCAAGCGTATAATTGGGCTACCGGGGGACAAGCTGCGCTTTGAGGCGGGGGAGCTCTCTATCAACGGTGCGCCCTATGCGCTCAAGCCTAAGGCCCGTGATCCGAAACTTTGGTTGTCGGTGCGGGTGCCGGAGGGACACTTCTTTGCTCTCGGCGATCATGCGCAGGTGTCGTATGACTCGCGACGCTTTGGATGTGTTCGCCTTGACCATCTGGTTGGAAGGTTGATTGGATTTTAAGCGTGTGGACGGAGAATTTGGTGGGTAAGGGTACCTAGCGGGAGTGATCCGTCTGGGGCTAACAATCGCACTTGACAAAGATCTTGATCGTGAAGCGGTTGTACTCCAGGGGGCGTGCCTAAAAAAAGCAGGTCACCTGCCTCCAGCCGTAGCCATCGTGAGAGTTCAGCTAGTGCACGCGCTGGGCTATAAAGCATGTCCCGCAGCGGGGCAGCTTGCCTTAGTTCGCCATTGACCCGGCCTTCCAGTACGAGCTCATCCCAGCCGACTAGTGCATCTGCTGGAATCCAGCCAGGGCCATATCCACCAAGGCCGACTAGGTTCTTGCTGCGCACCCAAGGCCATGACTTTTCTTTATCGCTTGCCTGTACTCCGCGTGCAGTCAGGTCATTGCCCAGTGTCCATCCGGCGATTGCCGAGGCGGCCCTTTTCTCGCTGGCCATGTGCAGGTCTTCGCGAAGAACCAAGACAAGTTCAGCCTCAGGATCAACGCGGCCTTTGAGCCATGCAGGAACGGGAACTGGTGCACTCGGAGCTACGCAACTTTCGGGGAACTTGCTAAACCAGAGTAAATCCTCTAGCGAGGGCTTAGTGCCCATCTCGTGTGCAGGTGCTGGGAAGTTACGACCGAGGCAGAGAATTTTTCCGGGGCGTCCAGGCAGAATGGGCGCCCAGCCGTCCTGAGTGGGTACGAGTGGCGCTTGCGCAATTCGTGCGTCGCGACTCTCCGAATCGGAGGCAAGAAAGCGGGCCGCCTCCGCTAGTTCGGATGGCAGCCCAGCCAGGCTCAGGTTATGCACGCCATCGGCCGCTTCCCACAACCAGTGAGCGCGGCCTTCGGGATCGATCGCACGCGTTAGCACGCGCGCAGTCTACTCCCGCTTCTCGTGCGGCAGGCTCGCATGTAATGCATTCAGAGCATAGGCCGTGCACAGCACCGGATTTCCTTCCCACCAGCGCGGCGCGGCTTCATTGATCCACGATCCATCCTCACGCTGCAGATCGACCAATTTGGCTTGCAGTTCGGTGCGCCATTCGTGGCGCTTACCGTCTGGAGTCGTGAGGAACTTCATGCGCGTCTCACTGAGGCATTGAGCTAGCGAGAGGTAGTAGTAGTAAAGACCCTGGGCCGCTGCACGTGGATCACGAAGCGAATCAAAGCCCGGATTGACTTCCACAGTCCAGTTACGTTCGATCCAGGCGATGGCTGCAGCAACGCGCGGGTCCTTCGCGTCCAGTCCGCTGAAGAGGTAGCATTTCAGAAGCGCGTAGGTCATTGAGCCGTAGCTGCGTGCGACCAAAGTGCCGTCTTTTAGTTCGACGTAGCCAGCCTGTGAGTTGCCGGGATAGTAGACACCGCCGCCATCGTCGCTTGACAACACCAGTTTTTTGTCGTTCTCGCCGTTGTAATATGCCCCTGGGTTCACTTCGCGCAAATTTTGACTACGCTCTAGGAATTTAATCGCGCGCTGGAAGGCCGGATCCTCAGACTTGGCACCGCTTTCTTTAAGAGCTTGGAGTGCGTATTGCAGGTTTGAGAGATCAGGGCGCAGGTCGTTTCCGTAGCCGATCCCGCCATAAAACTTATCTTCCTCGTTGTAGCCTTCGCCTTCGTCTGCTTGCGTCATGCGTAGGTAGTCGGCAGCTTTTACAATCGCTGCCTGGTCCCGATCCGAATTTCGAGCGGCCAGTGCGCCGATGGCAATCGATGTGGTGTAAACCGCGACGCGTCCGGCGTGAATCGAGCCATCCGGTTTTTGTAGCGCAAGAAGCTGTTCAAGTACAGGTTCTGCTAGCGCGCGAATTTCGGGCCGTGCGCTGCCCAGCATGGCTCGAGCCGCCAGGGCTGAAATGCCCGGCTCAGGCTGGCCAAAGGCCTCCCACATTCCAGATTCGCCGATCTGGCTGGCCAGGAAGTCGACTCCGTGCTCGTAGGCTGCATTCACAGTGGGCGGCTTTGGGGCACCGGCCTTCTCCTTGCCAGCGCGATAGGCGACCGCAGCACGTGCACAGCTCTCGGCGCGCACCGAGATGCTGGCATCGCGCGGAATGGCCATCAGAATCTCGTTAGCTGCGCGGCTTTCCTCCGCGAAGGGCGAGTTTAGCTCAGTGTCGAGTGAAGAGCGTTTGCGCAGCGCGTCGATTGTGACCTCGAAGGCGCGGGCGTCATTGCTTTGCAGCGCAAAGGCGATTAGATGATCGCGTTCACTGGTTGCGTGCGTGATGATGCTCTCATCGCTCAGATAGGTCAGTGCATTGCGAATGAAGGGGCCGTCTTCGGAGCGATAGGCGCGCGGGCCGAGCGAGAGCGCAATGACTACGTGGGCGGTGTCCCTTATTCCTCGGCCGTAACTCCCGTCTGGCTTCTGCGCGAGGCGCAAGCTAGATAGTTGGGCATCAAGTAGTTCTTTGACACCGGGGCCTTGGGCGAGCGCAGTTGTAGGGCCTGCGCACCAGGAAAGCAGCAGAGTCGTTAGCATGGCGATCAGTGGAGAGAGATAAGGATATCCCTTGAGAGCCTCCCTCGTTCATGCATCAACGAGCGAATGGGCCCAAAGGTTCATTCTACGATCTGAGCCAAAATCGCGGCAGTGCGTGCGGCTGATCCAGGCTCTGCGAAACCGGGGCGCAGCGCCTCAATATCAGTGAGAGCCTGCTCGCGGACGGTTCCATCTAGCCGGGCTTCCAGATCGTCTGCCAGTGCCTGCGGATTCAGTTTGCGGCCAAGGTGCTCAGGGGCCAGCTCGCGGTTGGCGATTAGGTTCAGGTTGCCAACATAGGGCACGGCTAGCCAATGCCGTGACAGCCAAGCGCCGAGTCGTGACGAGACTTGATAGACCAGGACAGGTGGCACTCGGTGTGCCGCGACTTCTAGGAGCGCGGTGCCGCTGGCGACCCAGGCTGAGCGTAGATGGGGGAGTACGCGATGAAAGCAGCCCGGGGCGTAGAGCACTTCAATTGGGGCTGTGGCGAGTATCTCGCGTAGAAGCGTGTCAACTTTGGAGCGCAGATGAGGCAGCACGAAGCGCACGTCGGGGCGCCGTTTCTGCAGTTCCGCGGCAGCTTCTAACAGGACCGGCAGATTCTCAAGAATTTCGCGCCTGCGACTGCCGGGTAGAATGCCTACCCAATACAGTCCCTTCTGGTTGGATTGCCAGCTGTCGGGCAATGTTGCTTCAGACGCGGCAGCTTGTTCGAGGCCATCACCGAGTGGGTGGCCGACATATTGTGCGCTTGCGCCGTGCTGCGCGTACCAGTCAGATTCAAATGGCAGGATGGTTAGTAGTCGATCGGCGTGTCGAAAATCGCGGACGCGCCACGGTGCCCAAGCCCAAAGCTGCGGTGCGATGTAATTGACTACTGGGATTCCAGCCCGACCTGCCACTCGCAGTAGGTGACGATTGAGCCCTGGGTAATCGACCAGGATTACTAGGTCAGGCGGGTCATCCCGCAGTTCTTCGGCAAATCGCCGCACGCAGCGAAAGAAGAGTGGTAACCGGGCTAACACATCTTTGAAGCCCATTACGTTGAGGTCTGCCAGCGGTTCCCAGACTTGCATGCCCTCGGTCTTAAGTTCGATACCACCAAAGCCACGCGGCTCGATCTCCACGTGATGTTTCCGTAGCTGGTGCAGTAGCCGCACTGCATGGGCTTCTCCGCTGGCGTCGCCACAGGAAAGCACGACACGCATCGGGCGACCGGAGGGGGTTTTTGCTAGCGGGCCCACCGGCATTGGCATGGGGTCGTGCTTCAGCGAGCGGAAGTGCGCTAGGCGGCGCTTGCGCGCGAGCAGTGCCCAGGTTTGTCGAGGTAGGCTGAGTACGAGATCAGCTAACGCGAGCGCAAACTCGCGGCAGACTTCCCAGTGCGGTTGAATTCGGCGCCGGGGTGCAGTATCGATGGAGCTCAGAGTAGGTCCTGGGGGAGTGCAGCCGGCAAGAGGAGATTTAGGGCGAGGCTTGCTAGCATTTGTTTGTATGACGGAGCCGCGTGGTCAGCTTCTGAAGGCCGACCTGTTCGGCCGTGTCGAACGTGTGCATCTTAGCGAGCAGGAGCCTCCAATCGAGGTCGTGCGTCGTGACTTGGCCGCAGCGCGTTGGTGGGTGCGCTGGCTGGCGCGCTGGCTGGCACGGCGCGAGCAGCGCGCCCTTCGCCAGCTCAGCGATTTACAGGCAGAGACAACTTTGCCCCAGGCTTTGGGCTACGCTGCCAATTCTAGCCTGCGCAGCTGGTTGGACGGCGAGCCGATGCAGGTCGCGCGACCGCAGGATCCAGCTTATTTTGAATCTGCACGGCGATTGCTGGCACAGATGCATAGGTGTGGGGTCACTCATAACGATCTGGCCAAGGAGCCTAATTGGCTAGTGACCCCTGACGGTCAGCCGGGTCTGGTCGATTTTCAGTTGGCGGGCGTTCATCGGCGGCGCACACTTCGTTTCCGGTTGCAGGGTCGCGAGGAATAGCGTCATCTATTGAAACACAAGCGTACCTATTGTCCGGAGTATCTGACCAATCGCGAACGCGCGATTTTGGCTCACCCATCTTTTCCAGCTCGCGTTTGGCGTCGCGCCGGCAAGCCTATCTATCTATTCATTACACGCAGCCTACTAGGCTGGGCAGACCGGGAAGGGGCGGGGGACCGCTCGGGATCGCGCCCAAATAACCTTTAGATCACCTACATGTGGTCAAGGACAAATTCCTTCCAGTTATCCTCAAACTCTTCAATATTGATTTGGCCCCAGGAAGCGTCCATGGCCGCCTTCCAGATCTCGAGTTTGCGTTCTTCGCCCACGCGAGGGCGCTTCAGTTGAGCTTCGATAGCCGAGCGAATCTCGGCGGTCTGATCGCCTTCTGGTAGCGCATTCAGCTCCTCTTCAAGCGTTTTGCGTACATCGGCATAGGCGGCTTGATAGCCATCATGCAACACGCGGATGTAGTTCGGAATGATATCTGCATATTCCTTTTCCCATACCTTTTTTGGCACCTTGCCAAGTGTGCCCATGCGCAGCATGTAAATGATCGACCAAGACTGTTCGTAAGGCGATGTGTTGCCTGGTCCCTGACCCTGCCATTGCGGGTGGTTGTAGTTGATGTGAACGAAGATCGGCTTGTGCTTGTCATCGCGTACCAGAGTCTTGGCGTTTTGATAACGATCTAGGCCACCTGGCATGTGTGCCGTGGGGGTGGCTCGCTTGCCTTTGAACTCGTAGCAACCGTAAAAGTCACCGTGGCCTTCGTCGAACCATCGGTGCGCTTCCGAGCGGTCGAATAGAAAGTAGCAGTACTGGTGGAAAGCTTCGTGGCTCATTACAGCCAGAGTCTCACGGCGATCGCGTTCTCTGTTGTCGTAGAGTACGAGTTCTGTGGTCGAAGGCTTGAAGTAGCCTGCAACCCCAGGTCTAGTGTTTCCATATTGCGAGAACTCGTCTTGGTTCTTGCAGACGCGCACGACCGAAACGTGAGTGATTTCCTCGGTGGGAGGGAAGTCCTTTTCAAAGACGCGCCGCGAGGCCTCTAGGCGTTCGATGACTTCTTTGATGAACCCCTTGTCGTCCGATGAGGTCAAGATGATGTAGTCCTCGGTTGGGGTTTCAACTGCTGTCCAACCCGGGGTTTTCTCAGCCTCGGCCTTGTGAAATTCAAACTGCTCCTTGTAGCTCGACCCTTCGCTCAGACGGCCAGGTCCGGCGACCTTTTCGATCAGTCGAAGTGACTTGACTGAAGTTTCAAAAGTGCGAAGCCACTTCTTGTCATCACGGTCGCCTTGCGAAGGTAGGACGTAAAGGAAGACCAAATCAAAGTCGTCCATCGTGACTGTCCAAGTATCAATGACTAGTCTATATCCATTCGGGCTGTTAGCGCCGTAAGCGGCACGGCGCGCGACTAGTCCCTTTTTGAGTTTTTCGTCTTCCGGTTCGATGATCGGGTTCTTCAATCCTTCCTCTTTGAAGTCACGGAAGTCGAACATGCGAGGGATCCATTCTTCGATTGTCGGGCGACGTGTTTCACCACCCGCACGACTGCGTAATCCTGAGTTTCCGCCGGTCACTGCGGTCGGTGTTTCGAACGTGAATATGTAGAGTTCCGCCTTCCCTTGGGAGATCGAGTTATTTGGCAGCTTGATCCGCAGGTCTTCACTCGAATAGCGAGCGATTACCTCGGCACGCTTCAGATCGTCACCGACTGGAATGCCAGCCCACTCCTTGAGTGGTTTGAACTCAAAGCCGTTTGTCGTGTCTTCGACATATTTCGACCCCGCTTTTTGTGCCCAGGCTGGTTGGGCAAGAAGTCCGAACACGAGGGGAAGGACAAACCAAGCAAGCAGGCGCTGCATGGGGTCATTCTAGACCAGAGCGGAGCGCTCTTGCCTCCGACTCTGCGCGAACCGTAGGAAAGAGAGGGTCTATGCGGGCTGGACCACCCGTACCTGCGCAGGGCGTAGGACATGGCTTCCCATCTTGTATCCGCGGCGCAAGACCTCGAGGCGGGCTGCATCAAGGCCATCTTCGGTATCGGTCTGTACAGCTTCGTGCAGGCTGGGATCGAAGTTGGCGTCGGCAGCTGGAGCGATCTGCTCCAGGCCGTGCTGGCGCAATACGTCCTCAAAGGCTGTGCGAATCGCATCCATGCCTAGTAGGAAGCCGTCAGCGCTTTCGGCGGCGCGCACCGGCTCGGGAATCGAGCCGAGCGCTAGTTCGATGTGATCGCCGACCATAATCAGGTCGTGGAGTAATCCTTCGAGACGGCGACGCGTGCGTTGCTCTACTTCACGGTCGAGGCGGCGGCGCATATTTGCCATTTCCGCCTGAGCGCGTAGCGCACGATCTTTCCAGATCTCGGCAGAATCTTCCTCTGACTCGACGTCCTCGATTACTTCCGATTCTTGGGGCAGCTCCTCTTCTTGGAGCTCGTCTTTATTCTGAGCGCTCATTCTTCGATTTGTTCCTTCTGCAGGCGCTGTAGTTCTTTGATTAGGTTCTTTTCATCCCGACCGAGCTTCTTGGGCACATCCACGTAGACGCGCACCAGCAGATCGCCCCGTCGTCCACCGTGCAGTTTGGGCAAACCATGACTACGTACTCGGAACAACTTGCCAGTAGGCGTGCCTGCCGGCACGCTCATTTTCACATCGCCTTCGAGCGTTGGCACCAGGATGCGGTCACCTAGAGCTGCTTGGGGATAGCTGATCGGGAGCTCGACATAGAGGTCGCGACCATCGCGGTGAAAGCCTTCTTTGTCACGAATCTCGACTGCGACATAGAGATCTCCAGGGGCGCCGCCATGAGGACCTGCGTCACCCATGCCGCTAACTCGAATCTGAGCACCTTCTTCGATGCCCGCGGGGATTTTGACTTCGATTTCGCTGCGCTTATCGACTTGTCCACTACCGCCACAGTCATCGCAGGGATGGGGGATTACAATTCCATTGCCGTGGCATTCAGGGCAAGTACTGGCTACCGCTAAGAATCCGCGTTGCTGATGCACGCGGCCGCTTCCCTGACAACGAGGACAGGTCTTCGGCTGAGTGCCTGGGCTCGCACCTGTTCCCTCGCAGCTGCCGCAGTTCATGCGGTGGCGCACCACCAGCGTGCGCTCTGTGCCGTTCAGCACATCTTCAAGTTCGATAGTGACTCGCGCGCGCAAGCTGCGGCCGCGCGCCGTTGTTCCAGTGCTGCCCTGGAAGCCGCCGAACAAGTTTTCGAATAGCCCACCGCCACGGCCTCCAAAGATGTCTCCGAACTGCGCGAAGATGTCTTCTACGTTCATGCCACCGGGTCCGCCGGATTGGCCTGTAGCTCCTTGGACACCGGCGTGACCGAATTGGTCATAGCGGCGGCGCTTATTGCCGTCGGATAGCACCGCGTAGGCTTCGGCTGCTTCCTTGAAGTGCTCAGCCGCCCCGTCCTCTTTGTTGCGGTCGGGGTGGTACTTGAGCGCCAGCTTGCGATAAGCGCTTTTGATCTCGGCGTCTTCCGCATCGCGGGAAACGCCGAGGATCACGTAATAGTCGCGCTGCGACAAAGCTCAGAATCAGGAAGCTGAAGCAGCTTCCTTCTTCTCCTTCTCGTCGGTCACCAGGGTGTTGGTGGTTAGTAGCAGGCCGGCGATCGAGCCAGCATTTTGCAGTGCAGTGCGCACTACTTTTGCCGGGTCGAGGATGCCTGCCTTGCCCATGTCAGTGAACTCGTCGCGTAGGGCGTCGTATCCCTTCCAGCCGCTGCTCTCGGCAACTTCTTCTGCGATCAGGCTGCCGTCACGACCTGCTTTTTCGGCAATGGTGCGGGTTGGAGCCTTAAGAGCGCGCAGGACAAGGTCCACACCCATTTTTTCATCGCCATGCGCTTTGGTGCGTGCCTCTTGGATAGCTTCGGTGCAGCGTAGCAGTGATGTGCCGCCACCCGGGACCACGCCTTCTTCAACGGCCGCCCGGGTCGCATGCAGCGCATCTTCGACACGGTGCTTGCGCTCTTTCATTTCGGCTTCAGTCGCGCCCCCAACCTTGATGATCGCGATGCCACCTTCGAGCTTGGCGAGCCGCTCTTGAAGCTTTTCGCGATCGTAGTCCGAAGTTGACTTCTCGATTTGCCCACCAATCTGCTGGATACGAGCTTTGAGCTCGGTCTTCTTGCCACCGCCATCGACAAGGACGGTGCGGTCCTTTTCGACCGAGAGCTTTTTGACGCGCCCGAGATCGTCCAGGGTGACATCGGCGAGCTTGTCGCCAGTCTCTTCCATGATCGCGCGGGCACCAGTCAAAATCGAGATGTCTTGCAACATCGCCTTACGGCGATCGCCGAAGCCCGGAGCCTTTACGGCGACGACCTTCATGATGCCGCGCAGGCGGTTGACTACGAGTGCGGCCAGGGCTTCGGCTTCAACGTCTTCAGCAATAACCAGCAGTGGTTGACCGGTCTGGGCGACTTGTTCAAGTACGGGTAGGAACTCTTGCAGGTTTGAGATTTTCTTTTCGTGCACCAGAACCAGAGCGTCCTCGTACTCCGAGGTCATTTTGCCGGCGTCAGTAACGAAGTACGGCGAGATATAGCCTTTGTCGAAGGACATTCCATCGACGTATTCGAGGGTGGTGTCGACGCCGGTGCCTTCTTCGACAGTGATGACGCACTTGGAGCCACCTTGGTCGAATGATTCAGCGAAAATCTCGCCAATTTCGGAATCCTGGTTAGCCGAGATTGTCCCGACTTTGGCGATGTCGTCGCGCCCCTTGATTTTCTTGGATTGGCTGGCAATCGCTTCGACTGCGGCTTTCACGCCTAAGTCAATGCCATTTCGCAGCGAGGCGGGGCTGGCGCCAGCGGCCATGTACTTCAGGCCGCCGCGAATCATGTCTGCCGCAAGCACGGTAGCTGTGGTGGTGCCATCGCCGGCTTCGTCGTTTGTCTTTGATGCCACTTCGCGCACCAATTTCGCGCCCATATTCTCAAAGCCGTCTTCGACTTCGATTTCTTTGGCTACCGAAACGCCATCTTTAGTGACAGTGGGGGCACCGAAGGATTTCTCAAGAATCACGTTGCGACCAGCTGGGCCGAGAGTGACGGAAACGGTGCGAGCTAGGGTGTCGATGCCGCGGAACAGCTTCTCGCGAGCTTGATCGTCAAACAGAATTTGCTTTGCCATGGGAATCCCTCCTTAACCGAGTTTGGCGAGGATCTCGTCGGCGCGCAGGATCTTGTATTCGACCCCGTTCAGCTCGACTTTGGAACCGGCGTATGGGCCGTAGATGACTTCGTCGCCGAGGGAGACAGGCATCTCAGCGCGTGAGCCATCTTTTGTGCGGCGACCGGGGCCGGCCGCGACGATTTTGCCACGGTTGGGCGCCTCTTGAGCGCTGTCCGGTAGCACGATGCCGCTGGCCGAGACGGTCTCGGCGGCCACAGGCTCCACGAGCACCCGATCTTCGATGGGCGTGAAAGCGATCTTGGCAGTTTTGGCCATGTTCGTGTTTCTCTGGTCTTGCTAGGGATGCTTAAAAATCGCCCTCGAACTGCGAGTCGGCGTTGGTTTTATTTTCAGTTTCTGCCTCGACGACAAGGCAGTCGGTAGTCATCAGAGTGGCTGCGACCGAGATCGCGTTCTCCAGCGCAGTGCGCGTCACTTTCAGTGGATCGACTACGCCCGCGGCGAACATGTCGCCGTACTCATCACGCAATGCGTCAAAGCCGTGCGCGAATGCCTTTGAGCTGCGCACGTTGCGTACTACGACCGAGCCGTCCAGGCCGGCATTTTCCGCGATGACACGAATCGGCTGGCTGAGTGCACCGAACAGAATCTCGGCTCCGGTCGCCTCGTCATTGGTCAGAGTTGACTTCTTGGCTACGGCGTCAGCCGAGCGCAGGAAGGCGGTGCCGCCGCCCGGCAGAATGCCTTCAGCAATCGCGGCCATAGTTGCGTGCTTAGCGTCTTCGTAGCGATGTTTGCGCTCCTTGACTTCAGCTTCGGTGGCGCCGCCCACGCGTACTTGTGCGATGCCGCCGACCAGCTTGGCGAGGCGCTCTTCGAGCTTCTCACGATCGTAGTCACTTGTCGTAGCTTCGATTTGGCGGCGAATCAAGCCTGCGCGCGCGTCGATATCGACTGACTTGCCGGCGCCCTGCACGATAGTGGTGGCACCGCTCTCGACTATGACTTTCTTGGCAGTTCCGAGCTGATCTAGAGTGACCTTTTCTAACTCTATACCATCTTCTTTCATAATCGGGTGTGCGTTGGTCACCGTCGCGATATCACGCAGCATCTCCTTACGGCGATCGCCATAGCCCGGCGCTTTGACGGCGCAGACATCGAGGATGCCGCGCATTTTGTTGACAACCAGTGTGGCGAGGGCTTCGCCATCGATGTCCTCGGCGATGACCAGGAGAGTGCGACCAGCTTCCTTGGACTGTTCGAGCAGCGGTAGTAGTGACTGAATGGAAGAGATCTTCTCTTCGTGCACCAAAATGGCTGGGTTCTCCATTGCGCATTCAAGTGCTTCGGCGTCGGTCGCGAAATGCTGCGACAGGAAGCCGCGGTCGAACTGCATGCCCTTGACCGTCTTGACTTCGGTGTCGAGCGACTTGCCTTCTTCGATGGTGATCACACCGTCTTTACCGACTTCAGCGAAGGCGTCAGCCAGAATCTTACCGACGGCGGCGTCGTTATTTGCGGCGATCGTGGCGACGGCTTGAATCGCGTCGTTGTCCTCGACCTTCTTGGCGTTATTGGCCAAATGTGCCTTGACGTCTTCGGCCGCGGTACGCATCCCGCGGATCAGCGCCTGGGGGTCGGCGCCGACGGTCAGATGGCGCAATGCGCCGCGATAGAGCGACCAAGCCAGCAGTGTGGCGGTGGTGGTGCCATCACCTGCGCGGTCATTGGTTTTCGAGGCCGCCTCCTTGACGAGCTGCGCCCCCAAGTTCTCAGACTTGTCCGGAAGTTCGATGTCACGGGCGACGGTCACACCATCTTTGGTGATCAGTGGGCCGCCCCAGGACTTGTCGAGCACCGCGCAGCGGCCCTTCGGTCCGAGGGTGGAGACGACGGCTTTGGCCAGTTTTTCGACGCCGGCGAGGACGGCCTCGCGGGCATCGGTATCGAAGGTGAGTTGCTTCTCTGCCATGGGTTCCTCAGGAATCTGAACTCATGTGCAAATGGAGTGCCAACTTGATTCGGTCCGGATGGCAGTCCTGGAAGGGGTGGTGTCGTATGCTTCTGCCGAAATGGCACTCCGCCCCCTGCCTCTCGTTCTCGCCCTACTCGGGTCGCTGAGTATGAGGGCGGCCGATCGTCTGCAGGAACCGGTTGTTGACAATGGACTGCTAACACAAGTGAGAACCATTTCTCGATTCGATGAGGCTCCTCAAGTGAATCGCTTGGTCGGCTGGACCGAAGATGGTCCGCGTCTCCAGAAGGGCCAGGTCGCGCCGGACTGGGTGCAGATGAGCTTTCCACTCTCGATACCACCGGTTTCTCAGTCGGAGGCTCGGGGTTGGGTGCTTGAGTTGGCCGACGGTCTGCGGCTGAAGGGTCAGCCGCAGACCGGCAGCGCCGATCGTGTCGATTGGGCAATCGGTGGCGGATCTAACCTCGTGCTGATCCCTGTTGATCTGCTGATGTTGAAAGGCTTTGGTCGCACGCGGGTGCCGATTGCGCTCGGCGACCAGGAAGAAGATCTACTTGTGCTGCGAACCTCGGCTGGGTTGGATCGCCGTTCTGGTTGGCTAGAGGGGATTGACGAAGAAGGCATCACCTTTGCCGTGGGTGATCGTGTCGAGAGTCACGCGTGGGACAAAGTGGAAGGGGTACGCTTGC
>JAKVCF010000053.1 GCA_022447335.1 Planctomycetota bacterium
CGGTGCGCAATACCGAGTAAACGCCATCGAATAGAGCCAATTCAAGAAAACGTGTGCCCCCCTCGTTTTCCGGGCGCAACAAATCAAGGTCGAGCGTGACTAGGCGACGCTGCAGCTCAATCGGAAGACCTGCGTCAAGACCTGGGCCGCTAAGCGTTGCAGCCTGAAAGAGATCCGGAATATCGGCGCTGGAGGAAATCTGCGAAAATGGCAGAGCCGCTGCGAACAGAATCGTAGAGCAAAGAAGCACGCGGAAAATGGAGCTAAAGAGAGGATAGAACTCGGAAGGAGCTCTCCCGTGACTCTCTCACGCATTCCAGGGTTCCCGAGAATCCCTTGCCCCCCTGCCTGAGCATTCCTTAGCCCTGCCCGCGGCACTAGGCTCGGCGTGGCATGAAGAAGCTGCAGGAATACCTGGATCTTTTTGGCGACGAGCCTTGGCTGCGTGCAGGCGTGGCTGTTGTACTGGGCTTTCTAGCCGCCTACGTAGTTGATTTCCTGGTGCGCAGGGTGTTGAAGGCGTTGACGCACCGCACCAAGACCACTGCCGACGACCAGCTCCTGGCATTGTTCCATCGCCCCGTCCGGGTCACGGTAGTTCTAATCGGACTGTGGATTGCCATTCAGCAGTTCGGGCTTGAGCCACAGCGCAACGAAGCCGGCGAAGCAATTTCGATCGATCACGAAACCTGGATCGGCAGCCTGCTTAAAACTCTTGGCCTACTGGCCTGGACCGGATTCGCTTTCAAGTTCTCCAAACTGCTACTCCAGATCCTTTCAAAGGACCGCGAACGCGTACAGGTCATCGAACCGTCGACCCTGCCACTGTTTGACAACCTCGGCAAGATCATAATCTTCGGTGGAGCCTGCTACTTAGCAGTAATCGCCTGGGGCGGGGATGCCCAAGCCCTAATCGCTTCAGCCGGCGTTGCCGGCATCGCAATCGGCTTCGCGGCAAAGGACACGCTCGCCAACCTGTTTAGCGGCGTCTTCATTGTCGCGGACTCCCCATACAAGTTAGGCGATTACATCGTGCTCGATAGCGGAGAACGCGGCAAAGTCATCAATATCGGCCTACGATCAACTCGCCTGCTAACACGCGATGACATCGAGATCACCATCCCAAATGCGGTGATGGGCGCAGCCAAGATTATGAATGAGACCGGCGGCCCGGCACCATCGCGGCGCGTGCGCATCCCAGTCGGCGTGGCCTACGGCAGCGACATCGACCTTGTTAAACAGGTACTGCAGCAAGTCGCAGAAAAGAATGAATTTGTGCAGCTAAGTCCAGATCCGCGAATTCGCTTCCGTGCTTTCGGCGACTCGGCGCTGAACTTCGAGTTATTGGGATGGATTCAGGAGCCCGAGCTCCGTGGAAGAGCAGTCGATGCACTGCTGACTGAGATCTACAAAGCCTTCGCTGAAAACAATATCGAAATCGCCTTCCCACAGCTCGACGTTCACCTTCACAAGATCGCAACCGAGTAAGACTAGGCCGCCAGAAAAAAACGGCCGACCCTCTTATGAAGATCGGCCACCTTGAAGTGGAGCCAGAGACGGGAGTTGAACCCGTGACCGCAGCTTTACGAAAGCTGTGCTCTACCAACTGAGCTACTCTGGCGTCCCCCGGCCATTGTCCCTTTAAAGGATGCCGGGGTGAGCCAAGGCCGAGCGACTTACTCGGAACCGACGGTAGCTGCCAGATGCGCGCCTCCGCAAGCAGCAAGAGCGCGCGCACAAGCCATCGCAAGGGCGGGATCGGAGTCGGAAATCAGCGCCTCAAGAACATCGGTGTTGACCGACACATCCATGCGACCGGCCAGAGTGGTAAGACCCTTAGCTGCAGCGGCGCGTGCTTCCGTGCTACGGCTGTCATCAGAAATGAGGCCCATCAGCGCTTCAGCCGAACCAGAATTACCTGCTAGGCCAATGACGCGCGCCATGGGCACAGCAACCGCATCTTCGCGGCCCAGCGCGCCGTCGAGCTGATCAGCATTTGAGCCCAACGAAGCGCCATTAGCTGCGAGGTGAGCTAGAGCCTGAGCAGCACTCGCCGCAGTAGCTAGGTAGCGCTCACGATCAGCGCCCAAGTCACCGAAAGCATCAACGATGGCCGAAGCATCGTCGCTGTCAAGGATCTCAGCACCTTCGATATCGCCCGAGTCATCGTTACCGAGCACTAAGAAAGGAGTGTCGGAGTAGCGCTCATCCTTGCGTATCTCCTTAATAACGCGCGAGGCGTAGAGGTCCGGAAGTGGATCTGCAACAACAAAGACGTCGACGATAACGCTGCGATAAGCATTGATCAGAGCCGATCCCCCATCCTGTGCACGCACGACAGCGATGCCCTGGTCGGCCAACTGACCAGCAAGGCGCGCAGCGCGCTCGTCATCCGGATCGGCAAGGTGCACGATACGCAAAGCATCAAGCGTGCTAGCTTCAGCAAGAGTACCAACTACCCCCTCCGAAGCGTTGCCGCCATGAGCCATCGCGATGGCAGCTCCGTAGCGGACATCGGCGGTACGAGCGTTCGCCATGGCGTAATCAAGAGAAGCTGCCGAGTTCGGGTTCTCAGCATC
This sequence comes from Planctomycetota bacterium, assembly GCA_022447335.1. GTDB lineage: Bacteria > Planctomycetota > UBA1135 > UBA1135 > UBA1135. The sequence continues at coordinate 2,580 of JAKVCF010000053.1, forward strand.
GACCATCATGACCAAGGCGCGCGAAGCACCCACCCTGTTCTCGGCGACTGCGTTGACCAGAGCGGCACAAAGCACCTCGTTACCGAGGGTCAAAGCCGAAGCCATCTGCAGGTTACGCACGTCGGCATAGTCTTCGCCAGCCGCAGTGAGTATGGAGACCTCAGCGCCGTAGGCGATCGCTAGAGCAATAGCTGCATCGGCATTGCCCAGCTCGTGGGAGCGCAGGAACTCACGCTTGGCAAGCTCACAGGAAACCAAGCTCGGCAGCATGTCAACAGCCATAACACCCGAACCATCGGCAACGAACAGCGCACCGTAGTTCTCGGGGCCAGTTAAGCCGTAGTCCGGATCAGCATCGAGATAGCCCCAACCCTGGCTGTAAAGCATTTCAGCAGCCGAGGCGTCGGCGGCGTAGGTCTCGGCGATCTTGCGCACCATGCCACTCTCATCGTTGGTGGCCATGTCGGTAACGCGAGCAGCAGCGCGTGCATCGTTGAGCTCTGCAAGCACCAGCACGGCGCCAGCGCGGACCTGCTCGTTGTTCGAGTAGGTCGCAGCCATGACTGGCTGAGCAGCTTCACCACCCATGCGACTCAGCGCGTAGATCGCATTCAGTCGACGGCCCTCCGACTGCGAACCCAGCTCGTCAATCAGCGGCAGAGCACCAAAAGGACCAAAGCGGAAGTTCAGATCGAAAATCGCCTTCGAACGCGTAGCAAAGTCGTCCGCAAAGCATCCCGCAGCGACTTCGGCGGCGGCGTCGAGATCGCGCATCGCTTCACGGCTGGCTTCGTTGGCAGAGGCCAAGACTTCTTTCGCGAAGGTCTCGTACTCGCCGCCAGCAACCATAAGCTGAAGCAGCGAATCCTGAGACTGGTTCAGAAGCTGGTACGCAACGGCCTGATCAGGAGCCTGTGCAACGACCTGGCGGAATGAAGCGATCGCCGCTTCATGATCGCCGTTGTAGTAATGCGCCATACCCTGGTCGAAAAGCTTCTGCGCGTCCTGCGCGAAAGCAGGAGCAGCGGGCAGCATGGCCAAAAGGGCAGCGAAGAAAAGGCGGTAGGCCGGCTTGCGGCCGGCGCGGGAGGAGTTGCTCATGCGATGACGCCGTCGATTGGGGGACGGTGCGAGGAGGGAAATGAGACACTTCTAGTGCGCCTCAGCACCGAGGCAACATGATAGAGACCCCTGAGATAGGGTCAAATGGCCTGCGGTGTGAAATTCGTGGAGCTGCTCGGCGGGAGAAAACAGCTTCCCAGCCTCGCCGGGCGCTGGCAACCGGTTGTCCCGGGCCAGCTAGCTGGCTCCCCTGCCAAAAAGGCATCGGCAAGCAGGGCAAAAGCCACTGCCTCACGCAGATCGGGATCTCCGCCTAGATCCTGGTAGGAATGCAGCTCGGCATGCGGCAACGCAGCGCGCAACTCAGCCACCAGGGCCAAATTATGGGCCCCACCACCGCATAGGTAGAGGGGTAGATTCAGCACATCAGCATCTTCGCTCAGCACCTGCGAAAGCGAATCTGCAACCGCCCAAGCCGCGAGTGCGCAGCAAGTGCGAAGCTGATCTGCCAGCACGGCCTGGGAATCAGCGGCACGTACCTGCCCGGCAAAAGCACGCCCAAAACGCTCTAAACCGGTGCTCTTGGGCAAAGAGCGCGCAAAATAGCTGTCCCGCTGCAACTCGGCCAAAAGTTCGGGGAGAACCTTCCCCTGCAAAGCGAGTGCTCCATCTTCATCGAAATCGCCCGCGACGGATGCCCGCATCAGCGCATCAAGTGGGCCATTTGCGGGACCCGAGTCCCACGCACGCGGAGCCTGCACCCCCTGCAACAAAGTCAGATTCGCGATACCACCTAAATTGAGAATCGCAAGTCGATCTCCAGCACGATGGTGAAGAATCCAATCGGCGAAGGGCGATACGGGCGCCCCTTGCCCACCAAGCGCACGATCAGCCGTGCGGAAATCAGCGATTACAGGGATACCCAACCGCTCGGCCATCCACGCAGGCTCCCCAATCTGCAGACTGCCATCCAACGGATCACCGCCGTGATGAAAGACCGTCTGGCCGTGACTACCCACGGCAAGGACCTCACCGGGCTTAACCCCGGCTTCAGAAAGAAATGTCGCCGCGGCATCGGCGAAGGCTACGCCGAGACGCGCATGCCAAGCCGCCAGATCAGCGACCTTCCAATCCAATGCGCGCGCAACCGCTGCACGGATCTCATCGGGAAAGGGTCGCATGCCTCCAGCAACAACCTCGACTTCGCGCGCCAGCCCCGCTCCACTCACGCGCACCAGGGCCAGGTCCACCCCGTCCGCCGAGGTGCCCGAGCAAATGCCGAGCAACAGCCGCGGCTCTTCGCCTACTCGGGGATCGTCAGCACCCACCCGAGGCGAAGCACCGTGTTCACATCGGTCAACTTGCTATTCGCGGCAACGAGGCGCTTTACGCCTTCGTTTGCCCCTTCGCGCCCGTAGTAGCGCTCAGCGATGCGCCATAGGCTGTCACCCGTGCCGACCTCGTGGGTGTACCTACCGACCTTCTCACTGTTTGCGGCACTGGCAAGCTTGTCGTTCGCCTTAGCCTGCAACTTCTTCTCTGAGCGGCGCTGATCCGCCGCGGCCTTACTTGGTAACCAGATTTCGTCACCGGCGCGCACGCGATCGGCACGCATACCTTCATTGATTTCGAGAATCAGGTCGAGGTCTTTGACCGAGCCTAGTTCGCGCATGGCGATTTCGCCCAGAGTCTCGCCCTTCTTCACTTGGTAGCGATGGAGTTGGTCTACCGCATCGAGAGTCGCCAGCTCACCCGAACCCTGTGGCTCTTCCTGCGACGCCGGTGGACTAGTCAGGGTTTCCGACTTTTCCTGAGCTTCAGTCGAAAGCTGCTTGGGCTCCGACCCAAGTGAGAGTTCTGCTCCGCCCAACCCGATCGAAGAACCCGAGTCGTTCTCGAGGGTTTCGCGAGATGGATCTCCTATCGAAAGCGGAACTTCCGGCGGCATCCATTCGGACTTCATGTGCTGTTCACTGCCTGCATCCACAGGTTTAACCCCAGTCAGCACGACGATGCCCAGTAAAACCGCCACCAATGCGATGGCGCCCACGATGATCTGCTTCTCAAGTCGACCCATTTGCGATTCCACCCCGTCGCGGGCCAATATATGGGGGGTGCAAGCCGATTTCTACGGAAAACCTCGTGGTTGCGCATCTTGTGGTAGTCCATGCATGCCAAAAGCCCACATGTTGCGGCATGCAAACGCGTTTCCAGGACTTAGATCGCCAAATCCTCACCCGGGCCGCGTTCGACCCGCTCCTTAGCCGCCCGCCACTCGCCAGCGTCGTTATGTGGGCTAACAAACCACAGTCGGCGCAGCCGCAAAAAGCGCAGCACGCTGCGCGCTTCCTGGTATCCAAGCTCCTGGGGAGCGTACCGTGCGACGTACTTCAGCACGGCTTGGCGATCGACCCATCGGAAAATCGGCGCCAGAAGCCAGGCGCTCCAGATACGCGGCTTCCAGGCCGCGCCAAAATCGACTACTGACAGCCGATCCTCGTCGACCAGCAGGTTCTGCCGCTGCCGTAGATCGAGGTGGTAAACCCCCCGCTCATGTATCGCACGGGTCATCGTGCGCAAGTTGTCAGCCAAACTCTGTGGATGAGCCTCAAAAGCAGCTGGTGTGAGCGGCTCACCGGGCAAGACAGCCAACGCGAAGGCATCACGATCAATCTCGGCCAGCAACTGCGGCACTCCGTCAACTCCAGCAAGCGTGCGCAAAATCCGTCGTTCGCGCCCCATCAGCCAACGCGCAAACGGACGTGACCAGGCGGGAACCTCGCTCGCATCTTTGACTACGCACGGCACCCCCTCGGCGGGCATCACCCGATGCACGGCAGGCTTGAAGCGCGATCCGCGGCTAAGTAGCTCACGCGGCGCGACCTTGAGCGTTGCACGGTCCAGGACCATCCTAGGGGGTTGTCGCATCGGCCGAAGCCAGATCCACGGCAAAGGGCGACCACATCGGCGCCGTCCAAATCCCGACCAACACCAGAGTCAACACGATGGCCCAACTCCATTCCGTGTTCGCGGTCACTCGCTGCCAAGAAAAGCGGCGGTTATCGCCGGAACGCCACGGCGTGATACGCGGCCAGAAGTTAGGCACGTTTTCGGCATGACGATCAAGCTGTTCGCCGAACAGCTCCTTGAGGCGCGGATACTCCTTATGAAACTTACGCGGCAAGTAAACGACAAAGAAGGCTGCAACCAGAAAAGTGCCAAAGGCCCATACACCTTGGCCGCGCATGGTCTCGGCATTGCCAGCCGCGAGCGCCACCCCGATCAGCGCGACAAAGCTACCGAGGTAGGCAGGATTGCGGGTGTGTGCGTAGGGCCCAGTCGTCACCATAATTCGGTTCTTCTCCAGATGACCGAAGGCCCAAACGCGCAGCAACCAAGCCAGAGCGGACAGCCCCGCACCAATCAGGAAGGTCAATGGGCGCGGATCGGCGAATGCCAGCATCACCAGCGCCGAAGCGTAGACCGCCAGCTTGCGCCAGGTCAGCTTTTGCCGAGAACGCGGATGATCGGCGTAGTCTTGGGAGGTAGAAGCCATCGGTTGCGGATCGGAGGCCCGTCTGGGAAGATTGTCGGGTTGCCGTCGCTGCATACAAGCCCTCGCATGCGCTTCCTCGCCACCTTGTTGCTATTCCCGACTCTGCTGGCCCTTTCGGCCTGCAGTTCTGCCCCCGATATCACCCCGGAAGAGCGTCCTACTCTGGTCACGCTCAAGGACTATCGCACCGGGGTCGACCTGTTCTTGGCCAATGAGGCCCACACGAGCATGGTCGATTACTACTCCAAGGCGCGCTCGAGCGCTGATCTGAAGGTGGTCCCCAACCTCGATATGGGCGCACTGATGATGGCCCTCGAAGACTACGGCTTCTTCGAAGCCGCTCAAGCCGGCCTGCGCCGGACCCCAGGCGCGCGCACAACTCTGCTAGTCGAGGTCGGCCAGGAAAAGTACAGCCTCTCGATGAGTGCGGAAGACGCCTCCGCTTCTATTGAACGCTCAATCAGCTGCAACAACGCCTTCCGCGCGCTATACAACGCGCACTTCAGCATGCAACTCATCGACAACCCGGACGGCCGCGCGCTCTTCGAAGATCAGCAACGACGACTCGGTGCCTCCAACTCCCGGGGTTTCTAGGTGACGACCCCGGGCGACGCCGCGATCATTCTGCCCGCCCGGCGGGCCTCCTCGCGGCTCCCCGAGAAACTCCTTTTGGCGGAGTCGGGCAAGCCGCTCTTCGCTCACACGCTCGAACGCTGCCTGGATTTGCAGAAGGATTGCCGCGTCATCGCAGCGGTCGATTGCAAAGAGCTCGCCGGAGTCGCGCATGCAACTGGCGCCGAAGTGGTACTTACCGATCCCGAGTTAGCCTCCGGCAGCGATCGGGTCTGGGCCGCGGCAAAAGCGCATAAGGAACTGCGCTACCTGATCAACGTTCAGGGCGACGAGCCAGAAATCGACATCGCCGCGGTGCGCCGCGTGCTCGATTCACTGCGGAACGGTGCTGAGGTAGTCACACTCGCTGCCCCACTTCCCGCTGGCGCGCTCGACGACCCCTCTGCAGTCAAGCTGGTGCGCAACAGCCTGGGCAACGCGCTCTATTTCTCGCGAGCCCCCATCCCCCACGCTCGGCGCGCCGACGTTCAGGGCGCCGAGCCGATGCTCCACATCGGCGTCTACGGCTATACCCGCGAAACTCTAGCTAGCTTCGCCACCGCCCTCCCTACGCCACTCGAGCGCTGCGAATCGCTCGAACAACTCCGATTCCTCGAGCACGGAGTTGCCGTCCGCGTCCTAGATTGTGCACACTCCTTCCCTGGGATTGACACTCGGGAAGATTACGATGCGTTCCTGCGACGCATCGCACCTCCCCCTTCCGTCTCCGACTCGTAAGCAGCCTCCCACATGACCAAATTCATTTTCGTGACTGGTGGCGTCGTGTCGTCCCTCGGAAAGGGCATCACCACTGCGGCCATTGCCGTGCTCCTCGAAAAGCGCGGCCTCAAAGTATCGATCCAGAAGCTAGATCCATATATCAATGTCGATCCAGGCACTATGTCTCCCTTTGAGCACGGAGAGGTTTATGTCACGGAGGACGGCGCGGAGACCGATCTCGACCTAGGCCACTACGAACGCTTCAGCCACGCTCCAATCAGTCGCTATTCGAATGCGACCACCGGATCGATCTACTCGGAGGTCATCCGTCGCGAACGCAAGGGCGACTACCTTGGCAAGACTGTTCAAGTCATCCCGCACATCACTGATCAGATCCAACGCGCTATTCGTCAGGGCGCGCAACGCGGCATCGACGTGGCCATCGTCGAAGTCGGCGGCACCGCAGGCGACATCGAATCTCTACCCTTCCTCGAGGCGATTCGTCAGTTCGGTCTCAAGCTTGGCAAGGGCAATGTCTGTTATGTGCACCTGACACTGCTGCCTTACCTGTCGGCCTCGGGAGAAATGAAGACCAAGCCCACCCAGGAGACAGTGCGACGTATGCGCGAAATCGGTATTCAGCCGGACATTCTGGTCTGCCGCTGCGAGCGCCCTATGACCGAGGAAATGAGTCGCAAGATCGCGATGTTCTGCAACGTCTCCGGCGAAGATGTCATCCAAGAGATGGACGTCCCGCACACCATCTACGAGGTACCACTCGACCTGCTACGCGAAGGCATGGACGAGGCCCTGGTGCGCTGCCTGCGCTTAGAGGACACAGAACAAGGCGAGTTCTCCGACTGGGAGGATCTCCAATCGCGCTTCGCCGACCCAGAAGGCGAAGTCGAGATTGCCGTCGTTGGCAAGTACATCGAGCTTCACGACGCCTACAAGTCGATCTACGAAGCGCTGGCACACGGCGGAGCTGCTCACCGTCACAAAGTGCGCTTCCGCAAGGTGTCGGCTGAAGATCTAGTCGAACGCGGACCGGAAGAAATCCTGCGTGGCTGTGCCGGCCTGCTAGTACCAGGCGGCTTTGGTGAGCGCGGCCTCGAAGGCAAGATTCGCGCCATTCAGTGGGCGAGAGAGAATAACTTGCCCTTCTTCGGCATCTGCTTCGGCATGCAGGCAATGGTCATCGAGTTCGCACGCAACGCGGCCGGCATCGAAGGCGCGCACACTTCGGAAGTCGACCCCAACTGTGCTGCGCCGGTTATTGACCTAATGCGTGAACAAGAGGGCGTAGAAGAAAAGGGTGGCACGATGCGGTTGGGGGCTTACCCCTGCCGCCTGATCGAGAACACTCGGTGCGCTGAGATTTATGGGCGCGACATGGTGCTTGAACGTCACCGTCACCGCTGGGAATTCAACAATGACTACAGAACAGCGCTAGAAAAGGTCGGCCTAACCTGCTCCGGCATCTGGGAGGCTCGCGGCCTTGTCGAAACGGTAGAGCTGCGCGATCGTCCCTTCTTCATAGGGGTGCAGTACCATCCTGAGTTCAAGTCCAAGCCACTGGCGCCACACCCTCTTTTCCAGGCCTTTGTGGGTGCCGCAATCGCCTTCGCCGAAGACGCCAGCGCAGAGGGAAAAGACGCCTCTACCGCAGCATCCTCAGCGACGACAGCCAACTGATAGAATCCCGGGCTTGGCAGGCCTCGATGCCCGCCTCTGAACCGATGAGCGAAACCGAAGAGACCCAGATCCCAGGTGGTGACTTCCGCCTCTTCCTGCAGAAGATTGCCATGCAGGGTTTCTATGCCCTAGGCCTAATCGAAGTGCCTGGCCTGCCTAAGCAGGATCCCAACCCAAACGCTGCCCAGTCAGTTATTGACGACCTACTCATGCTTCGCGAGAAGACCATGGGCAACCTGGACGACGCTGAGAAGCTGACTCTCGACAAGTTCATCTCGGACTTGCAGTTTCAATATCTCGAGGCGACAAAGGCGAACGCGTAAAGGCAAGATCACTTTGGGGTTTCCTGGATAATGCACTGCTAGCACCACGCAAACCTTAAGCGCCGTAGGCCGCGTATCCGGTGAACTCGTGGCCGAGGATGAGGCCGTGAATTTCTTCGGTACCTTCGTAGGTCAGCACGGTCTCGAGGTTGCACGCGTGACGGCCAGCTTGGTACTCGAGGGTAATGCCGTTCGCGCCGAGCAGAGTGCGGCACTCGCGAGCAACGTCAAGTGCCATCCGCACATTGTTGCGCTTAGCCATCGAAACGTGCTGCGGGCGCATGATGCCCTGATCCTTCATACGGCCGAGGCGCCACACCAATAGCTGCCCCTTGGTAATCTCGGTCCCCATGTTGGCCAGCTTAGTCTGGGTAATCTGGAAGGATCCCAGTGGCTTGTCATAGATCTGACGATCTGAACAGTAGCGAATGACTTCGTCGAAGCAGGCCTGCGCAGCGCCGACTGCACCCCAGGCAATGCCATAACGCGCTGAAGTCAGACAGGACAACGCCGATTTCAGGCCCTGAACCTTCGGCAAGCGGTTGGACTCGGGCACACGCACTTCATCCATGACGAGTTCGCTAGTGACCGAGCAGCGCAGCGACCACTTGTGCTTCTGCTCCGGAGCCGAAAAGCCTTCACGGTCGTTCTCGACTAGGAAGCCCTGGATCTTTCCGTTTTCATCACGGGCCCAAACGATCGAAACATCGGCGACGGTTCCATTGGTGATCCACATCTTCTGCCCATGCAAAATCCAGTCGTCACCATCGCGGCGCGCACGTGTGCGCATGCCGCCTGGGTTCGAACCAAAGTCAGGCTCGGTCAGACCGAAGCAGCCGACGGCTTCACCGGTGGCGAGCTTTGGCAACCAGTAACGCTTTTGCTCTTCTGAGCCGAAGGCTTCGATCGGGTACATGACTAGCGAGCCCTGCACGCTGGCAAAGCTGCGCACGCCCGAATCAGCCCGCTCGATCTCCTGGCAAATCAAGCCGTAAGCCACCGAATTTAGGCCCGATCCACCGTACTCCTCGCTAACAGCCGGACCCAACAGACCCAGCTCACCGAACTCGGGGATCAGCTCGCTCGGGAAAGTGCCAGCTTCCCAATGGTGTGGGACCACAGGCATAACACGCTCTTCGATGAAGCTGCGCACCGAATCACGCACCATGCGCTCTTCGGGATCGAGCAGATCGTCGACCTGATAAAAATCGAGTTCCTTGAGAGGAAGGACGGAAGCAGAAGCAGTGGCCATAGGGATTCCTAGTTCGGAACGAACGCGTATTCTATCCACAGGATGCCCCGGCACCTCATTACTTCGGCACTCCCGTACGCAAATGGCCCGATTCACTTCGGCCACGTAGCAGGCGCCTACCTGCCCGCTGACGTCTATGCCCGCTACCTACGGTTGACCGGAGAAGAGGTGCTCTATGTCTGCGGCACCGACGAACATGGGGTGGCGATTACCCTGAAAGCCGAACAGGAAGGCCTAGGCTATCGTGAATACGTCGACCGCTGGCATGACGAGATCAAGGGCTTGTTCGATCGCTTCCAGATCTCATTTGACCACTGGTCAGGAACGGCACGCTGCAGCCAGCACGCCGAAGCCAGCCGACGCTTCTTCCGCATTCTGCTTGATCGTGGGTATATTTTCGACCGCACTGAAGATCAGTGGTTCTCCTCCACCCTCGACCGTTTCCTACCGGACCGGTATCTGCAAGGCACCTGCCCAGCCTGTGGCTTTGACCAAGCGCGCGGCGATGAGTGCCCGCAGTGCGGCAGCTGGATCGAAGCCCGCGAGCTGAAAAATCCGATCTGCACGCTCGACGGCTCGACTCCCGAGCTGCGCGCAACCAAACACTGGTATATCGACCTGCCGAAACTGCAGAAAGAGGGGCTGCAAGCCTGGTACGCCAGCGAGGATTCCAGTCGCCCACATGGCCCCTGGAAACCAAATGTGGATGGCTACGTTCAGGCCATGCTGCGTGACCTGCACGCGCGACCGATTACCCGCGACCTCCCGTGGGGCATTCCGGTGCCCGAAGAACTTGAGGGTTCAGAAGGAAAGGTTCTCTACGTCTGGTTCGACGCGCCAATTGGCTATGTCTCGGCCACTATGGAATGGGCCGAGCAAAAGGGAACGCCCGAAGCCTGGTCGGAATGGTGGCAAGACGAAAACACCCAACTCACCCACTTTATCGGCAAAGACAACATCGCTTTCCATGTTGTAGTTTTCCCAAGCATGCTGCTCGGTCTGGGTAATGCCTGGGAGAACAAGCGCTTCCAATTACCGCACAATGTGCCAGCGAATGAATTTTATAACCTCCAAGGTCGCAAGTTCAACACGACCGCTGGGTGGTACCTCGATAACGAGCACTTCTTCAGTCAGTACTCAGCTGATGCCGCGCGCTTCTACCTACTGAACTCACTCCCCGAAACCTCGGATAGCGAATTTAGCTGGGAAGGATTTCAGATCGCAAACAATGCACTGCTAGCCGACAAACTCGGCAACTTTGCCAGCCGTGTACTAAAGTTTAACGCAAAACGCTTTGGCAGCTTGGTACCAGAATCAGACGGATCGCTCGATACCGATACTGATCTGCAGACCGCCGATTCGCGCCTCGCCGCGATCGGCACGCACATCGCAGCCTTTGAGTTCCGTAAAGCGGTCGCCGCAATGATGGATGGCTGCGACGCCCTGAACCAGTTCTTCGACGCACACGCGCCGTGGAAGCTGATCAAGTCCAGTGACCAAGTGAATCAGGCACGCTGCCGGGCAGTACTCGAGCGCTGCCTCGCATATCTCGAACTGATATCGCGTCGTATGAGCCCTCTCTGCCCCGCCGCCGCAGATCGCCTGCAGCAAATGCTCGGGGATGCTGCCGGCCCCACGACCTGGGGGAATGAAACTGCGAACCAACCACCCGCTCGCCTGACTGCGGGTACGGCGCTCGGCGAAGCGGATGTACTGTTCAAAAAAATCGACGACGACACCATCGCAGCCGAGATCGCTCGACTCGAAGATATCGTCGCCTGATTGGACCTAAGCCCGCTTAGTTCAGCTCGTCTTTCCAGGCACGCGCCGGCTTAAAGCCGACGGTCTTACTGGCCGCGATCTGAATGGTCGCACCGGTTTGAGGGTTCCGCCCGGTTCGGGCAGCACGCTCGCGCAGGTTCCAGGTACCGAAACCGGCGATCGAAACGGCACCGTCCTCGGTAATACCGTGCTGAATGCCATTAAGGACGGTGTTGACGGTTTCTTCAGCACCAGTCTTGGTCGTTTCCAAGTTGGCACAGACGAAATCGATAAGTTCACGCTTGTTCATGAGATCGAGTGAGGGGGGAGTTGGAGCTCAGATCGAGTTGGGGAGAAACGAACCAGGCTCCGGAACGAACCGTTCCGGAGCCTGGGGAGCCGGCCATGCCGGCAGGTGCTAGGCACCCTCCGGAGATTTAGCGCCGGCGGGTTGTCTTGCGCTTGGTGGCCTTCTTCTTGGTCACCTTCTTCTTGGCGGCCTTCTTCTTGGTCGCCTTGCGCTTGGTCACCTTTTTCTTAGCAACCTTCTTCTT
>JAKVCF010000054.1 GCA_022447335.1 Planctomycetota bacterium
CCCCCCCTAAAGAAGAGGCGTTAGCCCCAAACTGACCGGTCTGACCGGGCGAGGGCCTGCCGGTTCGTTGGACCGGCGGTAACGATAGATCCTTCACCCTGAGTGTGCGGTGGGTCCCCAATATTGCAGCAGATCGCGCTAAAATACGCGCAATTGCGGCCTACCGCGCTAACAGGCGTCTAAGCCTAGCCGCGGAATGGAACCCGGGCGAATCAGAGCTGCTACCCAATTTCAACTTTGCCCCCTCACTGCCGAACGAACACATACCAGGCGTTGGCCTGATGGTCGGCACCAGTAGCGACCGGATCGGCACGCCGGATGGCCGCGCCTGGTTTGCGGCGGCAACCCTCGATCCTAAAGAATGGGGCTGGGAAGACCTGCCCGTCAACGGATACCTAGGGGCGTCTTACGGCACTTGGGCAAATGACGCGCGTGCGATTGGCGGACTGTCTTGGTCGTTCATGGAACACCTATCAGCTGGCGTACAGCACGACGGAGAGAACGTCCATGGGATTATCTCGATAAACCCAGCGCTATTCGCCGGCGACCCTTCGCAATGGAACATCGATCTTCTCTTGATCGAACAGTTCGGCTCGCACACTCTCGGCATCACTGTATCGACGCGCTTCTAGCGCATAGCCCTCATAAGAGAGCTTGACACGACACCGCTCGCGAAGCAGAACCGCGGTAGGTCGCCGAAATCAAGACTTGTAGTCGAGAGCAATACGAACGAATCTAGGCATTCCTCGCCGCAGCCCCGCTACCTCGGGGGTCGCCCCTATGTCAGACCAACAACCCGTTCGCATTGCGCTTGTCGGACTCGGCTTCGGCGCCGAGTTCATCCCCATCTATCAAGCCCACCCGGATGCTAAGCCATCTGCGATTTGCCAGCGCAATCGGAAAAATCTAGACGCTGTCGGCGATGCATTCGGCATCGAGAAACGCTATACCGATTACGCTGATCTACTCAAGGACCCAAACATCGATGCGGTCCATATCAACACCCCCATCCCACTGCATGCCGAGCAGTCGATCCAAGCGCTCGAAGCTGGCAAACATGTCGCTTGCACCGTTCCCATGGCGACAAGTGTTGAAGACTGCAAGCGCATCGTCGATGCTCAAGTCGCAAGCGGGAAAAGGTACATGATGATGGAGACCGTCGTGTACTCGCGCGAGTTTCTCTTCATGAAAGATCTCTACGAGAACGGTGAGTTGGGTCGCATTCAATTCTTGCAAGCATCGCACCAACAGGACATGGATGGATGGCCAGACTATTGGCCAGGCCTACCACCAATGCACTACGCCACACATTGTGCCGGCCCAGTACTAGCACTACCACGCCGTGATGCGACGCGCATTAGCTGCTTCGGATCAGGGCGAATAGGCGAAGACCTGGCAGCTATTCACGGTTCTCCATGGGCGATTGAATCCGCGCACATACAACTGGAAGGTGATCTCTCTGCGCGAATCTACCGCTCATTGTTCGATACCGCGCGTCAATACCGCGAAAGCATCGATGTCTACGGCAGCAAGAAAACCGTCGAGTGGCCGCTTATTGAGGGTGACCCTCTCGTAGTGCATACGGCTAAAAAGTCAGAGTTTGAAATTCCAGAAAACGTAGAGTGCCCAGACTACGCGCATCTGCTACCGAAAGAAATTCAACGTTTCACCACTCAAGGCGTCTATGACACCGATGCCAGTCGACACCTCTCTTTCACCCAGGGTGCGGGCCACGGCGGATCACACCCTCACCTAGCACACGAATTCGTCGATGCGATTCTGAACAATCGTGACTGCTATCCAAATGCGCGCGAATCGGCTAACTGGACCTGCGTCGGCATTCTCGCGCACGAATCAGCCATGAAAGGTGGTGAAATTATGGACATGCCCACCTTCACTCTGAGTCAGGCTGACGAGACATAATTCCTGTCCGCATGCTAACGCTACCATTAATCCTGTAATTGACCGATTCGACCTCGAGTTCGCAAAAAAAGGGCATCGTGGCGCTACAACTGCACTCTGGCAGTTCGATGGAAGTCCGCTTCCGCAACTTCCACTTCGAGCTCTCCCCCTCCCCCCAACTCTCTACCACAAGACAGTGAACATTCGCAAAGACGGGATTACTCCCAATGCCGGCCGCCTCCTTTGGGCCGGATTCATGGCCATCCTTGCCGCCGGCATCGGCTTCGGCGTGCGCGGCGGCATCGTTGCCAACTGGGGCAGTGAGTTTGGTTACACCGGCGCGCAGCTCGGCGCGATTGGCGGCGCAGGCCTGACTGGCTTCTGCTTCGGCATCATCATCGGCGGGGTGCTCTGTGACAAGATTGGCTACGGCAAGCTGGTCCTACTCGCCTTCCTGACCCACATCATTTCGGCCTTCGTCACACTGGGCGCCAATCCAGACCAAGGCGATCTCGCCTTTAACCTGCTCTATTGGGGAACCTTCATCTTCGCGTATGCCAATGGCACGCTCGAGGCAGTCGCCAACCCGCTCGTGGCGACTCTATTCCCGAAGAACCGCACGCATTATCTGAACATTGTGCACGCGAGCTGGCCCGCCGGCCTCGTGCTGGGCGGCGCGATCGGCTGGATGCTCGGTGGCCCGGATGGCTGGTCTTGGCAGATGCAGCTCAGCCTCTTCCTGGTGCCGACGGTGATCTACGGCCTCATGTTCATGGGCCAGCACATGCCGAAGTCGGAAGCTTCAGAGCAAGGCCTTTCGCTCGGCGAGATGTTCAAGGACGTCGGCCTGCTCGGCGGCGCCGTGATCTGTTTCCTACTGACGCTGTTCTTCTCGGGCGCCATGGGCCTGACTAACGTGTCTGCGTACTTGATCTCAGGCATGCTGCTACTGTGCATCGGCGCGATTACGGAGTTCTCGATCGGCTCGGTCATTCTATTCGTGCTGTTTGTCGCGCATGCGCTGGTAGGCGCCGTCGAGCTGGGTACTGACTCTTGGGCGCAGAACATTACTGGCAACATCCTGACACCGGAACAGGGCAAAATCCTGTTCATCTGGACCTCGGCGATCATGTTCTTCCTGCGCTTCTGCGCAGACTTCATCGAGCGCAAGCTGAAACTGTCGCCGGTCGGCATTTTGCTGATCTGCTCCGTACTGGCGCTGGTCGGCCTCAACCTGGTAAGCAGCATCGAAACATTCGTCGGTGCGATGCTGGCGCTGTCAGTCTACGCAGTTGGTAAGACCTTTTTCTGGCCCACTATGCTGGCGGTCGCCAGTGACCGCTTCCCACGCACCGGCGCGATCGCGATCAGCATCATGGGCGGCATCGGCATGCTGTCGGGCGGCCTGGTTGGCTCGGAAGGCCTCGGATACGCGAAGGACCGCTTCGCCGGCGCGGCGCTTGAGGCTTCGAACGCCGCTCTATACAAAGAGTACAAGGCCGAGAAGCCCAGTGACTTCCTGTTCTTCGGCGAGGCCTATGGCCTCGACGGTAAGAAGCTCGGTGCGGTCCAGGACAAGCTTGGTGATGTACGCAAAGAGCTCTCTGAAGCTGGCAACACCGACCCGCAAGCTGCGCTGGATCGTCTGACCGAAGACGAGCGCACTGTGCACGAAGCCAGCATTGCAGGTGATCGCAAGACGCTCGTCGCAGACTCAGCCATCCCTGGGGCCATGGCGGTCATCTTCTTACTGCTGATGCTCTACTTCCGCAGCGTTGGCGGCTATCGCCGCCTGACCGTCGCCAAACACGAAGCCGTCTAATGATCTCCTGACTGATGAGCGATTCCTTTGACCCGACGCCGAGCGACCGGTTCACCTTCGGCCTGTGGACGGTCGGCAACCCGGGGGCCGATCCCTTCGGCCCCCGGGTGCGACCGAGCATCGCGCCAACAGATATCGTCGCCGGGCTAGCTAAGGTTGGCGCCTATGGCGTCAACCTGCACGACAATGACCTAGTCCCCTTCGGCGCAAGCGCGTCGGAGCGAGATCAAATCGTAGCCGACTTTAAAAAGGCCTGCGACGAACACGGCTTAGCGGTGCCGATGGCCACCACCAACCTGTTCTCGCATCCAGTCTTCCGCGATGGCGCTTTTACTTCCAGCAACCCTAAGGTGCGCGCTTACGCAATCCAGAAGGTAATGCGGTCAATCGAGACTGGCATCGAGCTTGGCGCCAAGATCAACGTCTTCTGGGGCGGTCGTGAAGGCGTAGAAACTGACGCCGCCAAAGATAGTCGCGACGCCATCAAATGGTATCGCGAGTGCTTGGACTTCCTATGCGCCTGGACCAAGGACCAGGGTTGGGAGCAAAAGTTCGCACTTGAGGCAAAGCCGAATGAGCCGCGGTCGGAGATCTTTCTACCAACTACCGGGCACATGCTGCACTTCATCGAAACGTTGGAGCACGGCGAAATGTGTGGCGTGAATCCGGAGACAGCGCACGAAAACATGCCAGGCTTATCAATGGTGCATGCCGTTGCTCAAGCTATGGAAGTTGGGAAACTATTTCACATTGACCTAAACGCGCAGAAAATCGGTCGCTATGACCAGGATCTGCGCTTTGGTTCAGAAGATGTCAAAGGCGCCTTTTTCTTAGTACGTCTACTAGAGGGGACGGGCGGATACGCGCCATACACCGGACCACTGCACTTCGACTCACACGCATATCGCACTGAAGACATCGATGGTGTGTGGGACTTCGCACGCGGATCAATGCGCACTTACAAGATCCTGGCTACCAAAGCGAAGTTTTTTGATGCTGATCCCGAAGTACAACAATTGCTATCTGCAACACACGCCGATCGGGACAATGTCGCTAACCTGATGAGCAGATACTCCAGCAGTAATGCGGCAGTAGTCAGTGAGATGGCGCATGACCCTGAAGCTATGGCAGCCGTCGGCCATCGCTATGAGCGGCTTGATCAGATCGCGATGGAACACCTCCTCGGAGTACGTAGCTAGGCCAGTCGAACCATAAGGAGGCGTATCACAAGATGGGGCTGTATCTCGGAATCGACCTCGGCACACAGAGCGTTAAGGTCCTAGTCTTCGACACGGATCTGCGCACAGTAGTCGCACGAGCCAGCCACGACTTGCCAGCCCCGACTAGCCCAAGACCCGGTGCGGCCGAACAAAACCCTGCTGATTGGTGGGAAGGCTTCATCTCGGCCACACAGAAAGCGCTGGCAACAGAGGGCGTTGATCGCACCCAAGTGCGCGCGATCGGCGTCAGTGGTCAGCAGCACGGCATGGTAGTTCTAGACGAATCCGGCGAAGTCCTTCATCCAGCTAAGCTGTGGTGCGATGTCGAACCAGAAGCCGAAGCGCGCGCTTTGTCTGAAGAATTCGGTCGAGCGGTGCCACCGGGATTTACTGCGCCCAAGCTGATGTGGCTGAAAAAACACCACCCTGATCTTTTCGCGCAGGCAACCAAACTACAGCTACCACACGATTGGCTGAACGGTCAACTCACAGGCAACCACGCGACCGACGCTGGTGACGCAAGTGGCAATGGCATCTTTGATCCGATCGCGCGCACACATGACTTCGAGGCAGCCACTTGGATCGATGCACGGGTCCCGGACATGCTTCCTCCTATCCTTGCACATAACGAAGGGCATGGATCGCTGCTACCAGAGATTGCCGAGCAGTTGGGCCTGTCAACCAAGGTGCGCGTTTCTGCTGGATCCGGAGACAACATGATGTCCGCATTGGGCGCGGGCGCCTTCGATCCCGATCTCCTAGTAATTAGTCTCGGCACGAGTGGCACATTGTTCGGCTACTCGCCACTGCCGATTGTGGACCCAAATGGTGAGGTCGCACCTTTCTGTGACGCAACTGGTGGTTGGCTTCCACTGGTTTGCACCCAGAACTGCACCACTGTGCCGAACGAAGTTCAGCAAGCCTTTGGCATGAGCCATGAAGAGTTGGTGGAGCTCGCACGGAAAGAGCCTGTGGGATGCGAAGGCATGGTCTTCCTCCCTTATCTGACTGGAGAGCGCACCCCAAACTGGCCGCACGCGACCGGCGTGCTGCACGGCATACAACCTGGTGGAATGCGCCCTGGATTGCTTTACCGCGCGGCACTTGAAGGCGCTTCCTTCGCGTTGGCCCATGGCGTCCAACGCCTACAAGATCTCGGCCTGATCACCTCTCGCGTACAACTAGTTGGCGGCGGCGCAGCCAATCCTCTCTGGCAGGAAATTCTCGCCAGCCTGCTCCATGTCGAAATTCAACTTGGCGAGGAATCCGAATCGGCCGCACTCGGCGCAGCCCTGCATGCTGCAACGATGGACACAGGTATCAAATCATCACGTTTGACCCCCGCCGCAAGTGACCCGCGATTAATTGCTCCGATCACAAGTGATTCAAGCGCTTATGCCGACGCCTTCGAAAATTATCAGCGCCAGGCTTCCGCTCGATTCGGCTGATCATCCAGCCACTCGGCTATCGCTCTTAAATCAAGATACTAAATCGATCTATCCACGCCTTCCATACGAGGCATAGCTAAAAGCGCTGTAGCAAGCACGCCAACAATCAACTCGGTCAATGGGCGCCACTCGACTTCCGCCCATGGTTTCTTAATCAAACACTCATAACCAAACCATCCGACCACAAATGCAAGTCCGGTCAACCCTAGAAAATAACCGAGCTTGATTAGGCCCCGACGGATGCCCCACACGCCAAGCAATACAATCGATCCGTCGATCACACCAAACCAGAATGCCGGCCAGCCTCCAGGGCCACTTAATTTGCGGTAAACGCCACTGACTACAACTAGAGCGCCGAATACGGTTAGCACAGCGAGGCGAGAGGGGAGACGAATCATCAGCTAGAGAAAATGCGCCCAATCAAGATTGCTCGCTTGCCGCAACCTTGTGAACCGTCAACTGACGGTCTACAACCCAGGGCTCGATAACCGCACTGAAATCTGCAAAGTGATCCTCCGCAAAGTGTGCATCGATCGCCGCACGGTCCTGCCACTCCTCATAGAAGAGAAAGTTACACGGGTCATGCACATCTTCGTGTAACGCATAAAAAATACAGCCGCCCTCGTCACGGGTACCAGCAATGATCGCCCGGCTAGCTCGAAGGAAATCTTCACGGTGCTCGGGACGAATGCGAAGGCGGGCGGCGATGATGTACATCGGCGCAGTCTAGCGTGCTAAATCTGCCAACCTTCGCGGACTTCCCGCGCGACCAAGGCCTGCGCCTTAGCACTCGAAGCCCGAAGCGTCGCACCATTCCAATCGAAAGCTTCCCCTGCGCGGAAGGCTACACAACCGAGCAGCACCGTTTCGGTCAGCGCACCTGAGTAGTCAAAGTTACAGGTGGTCGCTCCACCACCCGCACGAATCGCATCAAGCCACTCTTTGTAGTGACCTACTGAACTAGGAATACTTGGTTCGGGAGCCTCGAAATCTACGAACTTCTCCTGTGGGAAAAGTAGGTATCGACCATAGTCAGCGAGCAACATCCCCTGTTCGCCCACGAAAAGAGTGCCACCCCCACCCCACTTGGGCAGGCCTAGATTCTCATCCGAAAACTGCGCGGGCAGACGACCACCGTCATGCCAATGCAAAGTCATCGCTGGCCACTTCCGACCGTCAAAGCCCATTCGCTCAGGAAAGTCCCAATGCGCACTCATCGCTTCGGGAGCAGTCTCCTTATGGAGCGGTGGACCCTCGGCCGAAACACGTATCGGGTGACGTAAATCCAGCGCCCAAAATGGCAGGTCGAGATGATGGCAGCCCATATCGCCTAAAGTTCCATTGCCAAAATCCCAGAAGCGCCGCCACTGAGCAGGGTGATAAAAATCGTGATAGGGACGGAAGGGTGCCGGACCAATCCAAAGGTCATGCTGGAAATTCGCCGGCGTCGGTTGAATGCCGGTGGGGCGTTCACCGCCGCCCCAGGCTTTCCCAACCCAACAGTGCGCTTCCCTGATGGACCCTATCGCACCGCTGCGCACCAATTCGACTACGCGCCGATAGTTATTCCCCGCGTGAATCTGCGTGCCCATCTGCGTAACCGCCTTCTTCTCTCTCGCGCGCTCGGCCACTTGACGCGCCTCGGCCACAGTGTGCGTCAACGGTTTTTCGCAATATACGTGCGCACCCTGCTTCAGCGCGCGCAAAGTGCTAGCCGCATGCGTGTGATCGGCAGTGCTAACGACAACAGCATCAAATTTCATTACGTCTAACATCTCACGGATGTCGTTGAATCGATGCGCCTGATCGAACCGCTCACCCATACGATCCAAGAACTCATCGTCGACGTCGCATATCGCCGTAACGTTCTCAGATGCGACCCCATTTATGTTGGCCATCGCACGAATGGCTGTGCCGATGATAACAATCTCCATCTTCTCTATACTCCACCGAACACGCTGCGACAACGGTGTGGTGCCAAGGAGAAAGCCCCCCGTCAGGGCACCTGAAGTCTCAAGAAACTGCCGGCGCGTAGTTTGGGTCATACCGAATCCTAACGCTTATCGCGTAATCGGAAACAATCCGCAGTAGCCAATATCATCTCAGCGACTAGTCTCCGCTATTCTGCAGGCATGGATCGACGCTCCTTCTTGCGCTCTGTGCCCGCGGCGGCTGCCGCCGTCTCTCTTGGCTCACCCAAAACTGCCAGCATGGCCGGCGCCAGAGCAAATCAGGAGCCTGATTCGCCTGAGCCTTTCCAGCTCGATTATGCCCCCAGTAGCGGCCAATTCCGCCAAAGCGCCGGCAAGAATCTGAATGGAATAGAGAGCTATCTCGCGCAGGTGGAATGGTCCTATGAACATGGCTTCCGTTCTTGGGAAGACAATACGATGAAAAGCCGTTCGGTCGAAGATCAGAACAAGATTGCATCCAAGATGGAGCAACTTGGCATGCGTATGGGAGTTTTTGTCGCCAACTTCGGCACCGCCTTCCAGCCACAAACATTCACAAGCGGCAAGAAAGAAGCACTTGAAAACTTCTTGAATGACCTACGCGACTCGGTCGAGGTTGCAAAGCGTGTGAATGCCAAATGGATGACCATTGTGCTTGGCACACGCGATCCAAGCCTGCCTATTGGCTACCAGCACGCAAATGCGATTGAGATGCTGCGCCGTGGTGCTGAGATCTTCGAGCCGCACAACCTGACGATGGTCATGGAGCCCCTTAATCCAATTAATCACCCTGATATGTACCTCGCCCACAGCGACCACGCATATATGCTGTGCAAAGCGGTGCGGTCTCCGGCGGTGAAAATTCTCTTTGATATTTATCACCAAGCTATCAGTGAAGGGGATTTGTGGCGCAACATCGAGCGCTGCTGGGATGAAACCCCCTACTTCCAGATCGGTGACAACCCTGGTCGTAAAGAACCCTACACCGGCGAAGTGAACTTCAACGAACTCTTCCGTCGCATCCACGCCAAGGGATTCCAGGGAATTCTTGGCATGGAACATGGCACCTCTCAAGGGGGTCTCGAAGGGGAAAG
Source organism: Planctomycetota bacterium (assembly GCA_022447335.1). GTDB lineage: Bacteria > Planctomycetota > UBA1135 > UBA1135 > UBA1135. The sequence goes on from JAKVCF010000054.1 coordinate 9,439, forward strand.
GAAATTACTTGCAGCGTATCGGCGGGCAGATCAGTTTTAGGCCATGTGGCGCACTTCGCAGTTCTTCTTGCTGATCGGAATAATAGGTGCGTGCGCAGATCCTATTCAGAAAGATGATCTGATCGTCCTCACATACAACATCCGACACGGCGAGGGCACAGACGGAGTTTTTGACCTTGATCGCCAAGCTCGCGTGATCCTTGATTCCGGAGCGGACTTAGTCGCTCTACAAGAAGTTGATGTTTGCACTACACGTGCAAGCGGGATAAACCAAGCAGAGGAACTTGCTCGTCTCACGGGAATGAATGTCTTATTCGGCGAGGCAATCCCTTATGCGGGAGGGTCCTACGGGGACGCAGTACTTTCAAAGTATCCGATCGAATCCGAAATGATCTGGAAGCTCCCGGCTGAGCCACACCATGAAGATCGTGTCGCAGTAGGCATTCTCGTCACACTCCCCTCCGGGGAGAACGTTCGCTTCATAGGCACGCACCTGGACCACACGCGCGACCCCAGTGACCGCATCCGCCAGGCGCGCAGTATCATCGAACAGGCCTTTCCAGTCGGCAAGCAGATACCTCCGACGCTCCTGCTTGGCGACCTCAATGCGGAACCCGACAGTGAACCAATGCGGGCGCTCCTCGAGTTTTTCGACTCAGCCGCCCCAGGTGGCTTACCGAGTTTTCCCAGCGACAAGCCCTCTAAGGCCATCGATTGGGTGCTCTACGCACCGACGGACTCATGGGAGATCCTCGAGGTGCACACCATCGATGAACCGGTAGCTTCAGACCATACTCCACTAAGAGCAGTACTGCGGCACAAGCCGCCTCACTGATCCAGCCAGGCCCGTTATCTTGGAGGCCCCCTTAGACGTCGCACCGTGCTGACCCCCTCCAAGTTCCTCGTTCCCCTCATCCTGCTAACCGCTTCGCTGGGCACGACCCTGCCTGCGCAACAAGCTAAGTCCGATGAAGAGCTCGGCATTCAGCCGCCCTCGGACGAAGGGTTACGCCAGATTGCCAACTTCCAGGTCCCTGAAGGCTTCACTGCCAAGCTCTGGGCATCAGAACCAGACCTCGCCAACCCAGTAGCCTTCTATGTTGACTATCGCGGTCGCGTCTTTGTGGCCGAGACCTTCCGTCAGGAAGTCGACGGAGTCCCAGACAACCGCTCGCACCGCTACTGGATCGAAGACGATCTGCGCCTCGAAACGGTCGAAGAGCGCGGCGAGATGTACCTCAAACATCACCCCGAGTACGCCGCCGAGTGGACAGATCGCAATGACCGCATCCGTCTATTGGAAGATCTCGACAAGGATGGAGGCGCCGACCGTAGCGTAATCTTTGCGACGGGCTTCGGAGATCTCCTCGATGGCACTGGCGCCGGCGTATTCGTGCGAGGAAAAGAAGCTTGGTACACCAATATCCCCAAGCTCTGGAAGCTAACCGACGACAACGATGACGGTCGTGCCGATCGCCGCGAAGCCCTCCACCACGGATATGGCGTACGCGTCGCCCTTCGTGGCCACGACCTACACGGTTTAGTGCTCGGCCCAGATGGCCGCTTGTACTTTTCTATCGGCGACCGTGGATACAACGTCATCAATCAAGAAGGTGACCGACTGGCTGCTCCTAATAGTGGTGCAGTTTTTCGTTGTGAGCTCGACGGATCTGACCTCGAAGTCTACGCAACTGGACTACGCAACCCACAAGAGATCGCCTTCGACGACTACGGCAATCTCTTCACCGGTGACAACAACTGTGATGCCGGTGACCAAGCACGCTTGGTATATGTCATGGAAGGGGGTGACTGCGGCTGGAGTATGAACTTCCAATATCAGCCAGACCGTGGTCCGTGGATGTCCGAAGGCTGGTGGAAAACACGCTTCGAAGGGCAACCTGCATTTCTGAATCCTCCAATTCAATATCTCGGAGCCGGCCCATCAGGCTTTACCCACTACCCTGGATTTGGCTTACCCGAACAGTACGCCGACTCCTTTTTCTTGGCTGACTTCCGCGGGGGTGCAGGCGGCAGTGGCGTCTTACGATTCACGCTTCAGCCAGATGGGGCCGGATTCCAAGTTGACCAACAAGAGCAATTTTGGTGGAAGATCCTCGCAACTGATATCGACTTTGGGCCGGATGGGTCGCTCTGGGCAAGTGATTGGGTGCAAAGTTGGTACGGCGTAGGCAAGGGTCGAATGTACCGCTTAGATCCCCCGGAATCAGTAAATCGTGCATCCATGGAAGCAAATGCTCGCCTGCTAGCTTCGAACTTTAAGGCGATGGACATCGAGACACTGCGAGGCCACCTAGGCCACGTCGATCGCCGGGTGCGGATCGAAGCACAGCTCGCGTTGACTGATTTGGGTGAATCAGCAACACCATTCCTTACTGACATCGCGCGTGACGACAACCAAAAGCAACTCGCACGCATTCATGCAATCTGGGCGTTGAGTCGATTAGGTGCTGGAAACATTCTCACTGAATTGATGTCTGACCGCGATTCCGAGGTTCGTGCGCAAGCCGCACGATCGGTCGGCGACAGCAGATTCTCTGCTGGCGATGAACTCGCACAAGCACTTAACGATACTGATCCGCGCGTGCGATACTTCGCCGCACAGTCGCTTGGCAAGGTAGGCCGACCTCATCATGTTCCCGCTCTACTTGAGGCGCTAGGTCGCAACGCGAATGAAGATCGTTTCTTCCGGCATGCCGCAAGTCACGCGTTGGGGGGCATCGGCGACATTGAACAGCTGTTGGGGGCATCCAATCACACCTCCCCCGCAGTCCGCATTGGCGCACTACTCGGACTTCGCCGCATACAACATCCGGGAATTGCTGTTTATCTCCATGATTCCGATCCCTACATCGCAACCGAAGCGGCAATTGCGATTTATGACAAGCCGATTGATGCAGCGCTACCCGCGCTAGCTGACATGCTTGGCAATCGCTCGCAGCTACCCTTTGCCTACGCACGGCGCGCGCTGCACGCAGCCAACCGCCTAGGAGGCTCCGATCGCCACGCAGCGATTCTCGAGTATGTGCTGGATGATTCGAGGGCACTTGACCGATTACGGTCTGAGGCCGCAGATTTGATTGCGGACTGGAATGCTCCAAAGGAGTTTGATCGCCTTCGCAACGAGTCGCGCGTCTATGGCGACCGGAATGCCATTACCTCCAACGCACAGCTCGCAGCGCGATTTGAGGACATGTTGAACCACCGCGATGTGGGTGTTCAACGCGCTGCTATCCGCGCTGCCCGCGCAGCAAATATGAAAAAGGTGGCTCCAGACCTTCTTGAGCTATTACAAAAGCCTGGCAATGAACAAGTACTGATTGCTGCGCTAAATACGCTGTCTGACTTCAATGCTAGCGAGCTCGGGGAAGGGCTGCGCGCAGCAGGCCAAAGTAAAAATTCCAAGTTGCGCGCACATGCAATGCGCCTGCTTGCGCAGTGGGATCCACAGGAAGCCCTGCCAATCTTGGTTGACGTTCTACCCAAGGCCGAGCCGGCCGAACAGGCCGCCGCCTTTGGCGCCCTCGCTGACTTGGCAACGATTGAAGCTGATGCTCTGCTCGTCGCTTGGGTCAACCGACTCAGCCTCGGCCAGGTGCCCGGCGCCTCGCAACTAGAGCTTTATGAGGCCGCCATACGCCGTGCCAGCGCGGGCTCCGTGGGCGTATCTGCCGCGCTTGATGCATGGCGCGCAGGCTTTGACCCCGAAGATCGCATGGCGCCGTTTCGTATTGCGCTCGAAGGTGGCGACCCAAATCGCGGCAAGGACCTTTTCTTCAATGACCCTGTCGCCAGCTGCCAGCGCTGTCACTATGTGCACGGCGACAGCAATGAAGAGATGCCTGCTGAAGTTGGTCCCGCACTCGATGGAATAGGCCTAGCCCGCACACGCGAACAGCTGCTGCGCGCGATCGTCGACCCGGCAACTGAGATCGCACCTGGCTTCGAATTCTACGACGGTGAAGGTAATCTACTTCCCATCTCCGCGATGCTGCCGAATCTAGCGGACACCATGGGGCCGCGCGCAATACGCGACCTGGTCGCCTACCTTGATTCGAAGCGTGATATCACCCGCATCATGATCTTCGTGCACAGCGCTGGCTACGAACACGCCGTTGCACGCGCCGACGATGACGGCAAATCTCTCGTCGAAGAACAATGGGAAAGCTGGGCAAAGAATGACCCGCGCTTTGAAGTCGTGATTGACCGCAGCCCGGACTGGTTCACACGTGATAATCTCACAAGCGTCGATGCAGTCTTTTTCTATCCGACCGGTGAGCTGCCAATCCCCGAAGAAGGCAAGCAAGCACTCCAAGAGTGGGTGGAAAATGGTGGAGGGTTCAGCGGCGCACACTGCGCTACGGACACCTACTACCAGTGGGATT
>JAKVCF010000055.1 GCA_022447335.1 Planctomycetota bacterium
TCAACTTCACCCGCTCACTGGCCGGCAGCATCAGTTGCGCGTCCACCTCGCCGCGCTTGGCCATCCGATCATTGGCGATAAGCTTTACATGGGCGATGAGCAGATCTTTATTCGCTTCGTTAGCGACGAGCTCTCTCAGGAGGACCATGATTTTCTCGTGCTCGATCGGCATGCGCTTCACAACTGGGAGTTGGCAATAGACCACCCTTTCACGGGTGAGCGGATCAAGATGGTCGCGCCTCTTTTTCGGGATATAGCAGATTACGCGGACAAGCTTGCCGGCGACGCTGCCGGAGCTTAGGCTCAGCGGGTGAGCGACTTTCTGTTTGCGCGGGGCTCGAGAGCGGCTGAAGCCAAGTTGGTGGCAGCTGTCCAGGAAGAGGCCGCGGCGGCTCGCGCTGAGACAGCCTTGCTCGCGAGCCCTGTATTGGTAGTGGTCCCTTCGCGCGAGTTACGTGACCATCTCGCGATTCGACTAGCGCATGCCGGCGCGACCTTGGGCGTGGAAGTGCTGAGCCTGCATGCTCTTGCTTTGCGCCTGCATCGTGCGGCCGGCAAACAACCAGAGTCGCATTCGGCTCAGGTTGAGGTGCTGGCGCGCCGCGCTGCTAAAGACCAGCCTGCTCTTTGTGCGCGATTAGATGATTTGCAGGATGGCATGGGCCTGGCGGCTTCTAGCATTCGTGACTTGTTGTCGGCACGGGTTGGCGTAAGTGATATGCCCATTGTTGCGGCAGCACATGCAACTGCAGCAGGCATGCGAGAGGCGGGGGTGGCGCGTCCTGGCGATCTTCAGGAAGCGGCTTCGGAGTGGGTTAGCTCACACCTCGATGCACGTAGCGTGCTGATTCATGGCTTTGCTGATGCGACGGGTCAGGCTATTTGCCTACTGCGTGCGCTGTTAGCTCACGGCGCCCGCATTGTCATCGATCTCCCATCTGATCCGTCGCAACCGGAATTGCTAGATCGTGGACAAGAGTTTGTTGCGGAATTTGTACAGCGCTTGGGTGGCGCGTTGCCAGAAGTTGAGACCGAGCTGCCACCGCCGCCGATTTGGTCACAATCTCATGCAGCTGGGATTGAGGACGAGGTGCGCGAAGCCGCACAGCAAGTGCATCGCTGGCTTGCTGAAGGTGTGCCGAGTGAAGAGATTGGCATTGTGGCGCGTAATTTGACGCCATACGCGGCGTCAGTGCGGCGGTGGTTTCGCGAGCTTGGCGTGCCCTTTCGCGGAGGGGGCGCCGCCCCAGCATCGCTGTACCCTACGCACCGTCGCATGCAAGCAGCGCTAGCCGTGCTGCGCGCTGGCGAAGATTGCCCAGTGGATCGCTGGCTCGATGCAGTAGTCGAAAGCTCGCGCGGGGGAGCAATCGATCCGCAGCGTATAGCAGACTTTCGTCTCGCCTTCCGTGCACTTGGGCTTGGCCGGTTGGGTCAAGTGGCACGCTTCGATGCGGCTGCAGTTTTGGGCGGCCAGAAATCTTTCATTTTGCCGGTTCGCCGTGGGTTGCTAGCGACCGTGGGAGTAAATGAAGAAGAAAGTAGTGACACTAGCGATGGGTCCGGCGAGCTTGCCGTCACGCAGCCACCGTTGGTTTTTGAGGAACAATATCGTTCCCATAGTCGGAGTATTCCGGCGGGGTCCTTCATTCAAGTTTTTGGAGCCGCACATGGCTTGATGCGCGCTTTGCACGATTGGCCGGCACGCGCGGGCCTGTCTGAGCACGCGGCGAGGGCCGGAAAAATATTCAAGAGCGAGTTCGGTTGGCGCACAGATGACTTTGATAAGGAGGACAATTGGCATGACCTCGTACACGGGTTGGGAGAGGTCGACTTAGGGACATGTATGCGGGGGGAGTATTTGTTGATGCTTGAGCGCGAGGCGCAAAAATTTGGCGCACGCGCTTTGGGTGGCGCCTCGGGGGTTGCAGTCCTCGACCTGACACAGGCGCGCGCCCGAACTTTCCAGCGAGTGTTAGTTCTAGGGTTGAATCGTGGCGTGTTTCCGCGCGTGGTGCAGTCTGATCCAATTTTGAACGACCGCGCGCGTGCGGCGCTGCGCTCCCAAGGCATTGCCGACGATTTACAGCTTGCTGAGCGCGGTCACGCCGAAGAGCGCTATCTATTTGCACAACTTTGTAGCTCTGCAGAGCAGGTGCACCTCTCTTGGTTGCGCGCTGACGAAGAGGGCAAAGAGCAGCCAGCCTCACCCTTCCTTCAGCGACTTTGGCTGAGTCCGCATTGCCCTCTAGAAGAAAAAGAGGCAAGCGCCGTGCCACGGCTGCGATCCGATCTGCTCGCACGAGAGGGGCAACTTTGTACCGGCGCTGAGTGGTTAACTTTGGCGGGCCTGCTCGGAGACCGTATGGCCTGGCGAGCTCTCTTACCCGCAGTGCTGCCGGGCGCACCAGTAGTTGCGGCATCGCGTGCGTCGATTCTAGACGAGTATGAGCCTGATTTGAGTTCGAAGGAAGGCCGCCAGCGTGCAGCTGAGTTTGGACCATGGTCCGGCATGCTTCCCGAGGGCCTGCCCGACGCTTCGGCGCTGTTTGTTACTCGTCTTGAGAGGTTTGCGGCGTGCGGGTGGCGGAGTTTCTTAGAGCAATCACTCCGGCTTGAGTCGGCGCCGGATCCACTGGCCGACCTTCCCGACATCGATGCCGCCTTACTTGGCCGTGCGGTGCATCGCGCGCTCGAAACACTACTAGTAGGACCGGAAGAGGCTCGTGGGAAATCTCGCAAGGTCGGGCGGCCAGTTGGGAGTGAAGTGAAAGAGCACTTAATTGAGGCCGCGCGAGCAGAGGCTCGCACCGTATATCTGCACAGCCCCGGGCTAATACAAGCGTTAGCTGACCGCGCCGAGTTCTTTGTCTTGCGCGCACTCGATATAGAGTTTGCGAGTCGAGATGTGCTGCACGTCCAAGGATGTGAAGTGCGTGGCGAGCTGGATCTGAAGCTTCCAGATGGCAGCATCCGCCAACTGTCCTTTCTCGCTGACCGCGAGGACCGCGGGAGTGACGGCGATTCGATTTATACGGACTACAAGACTTCGCGGCCGCCTTGGAAGCAGAAGAAGGTAGAGGATCGTGCAAAGAAACTTGCAGAATCTGTGCTGCGTGGTGAGCGGCTGCAGGTGGCGGCTTATGCAGCTTCAAGCGAAGGGGCTACTGGCCGCTATCTTTTCCTGCGCCCGCGAGCGGGGGTGGCTGATGCGGCTTATCAGGTTGAGTTGGCGCAATGTGCTCGTACAGTCGAAGCCTTTCGAAATGTCGGAGGCGAATTAATGGCTGCTCGCGAAGCGGGGTTGGCATTCGCTCGTATGGAGAAGCCCGATGGATCTCGCCCGATGGCATGTGACTGGTGTGAAGTTTCCGAGGCCTGCCTGCGGCATGACTCAGGTGCCCGTCGACGCCTCGTGCAGTCTCTCGACAAAAGCGACGGGTTGGTTTTTGATTTATGGTCGATGCCCGAACGCAAATGGGAGGGAGAAGTTTGACGCAGTTGAACGATTTCACTGCTCGCCAACTAGGTCGCTCAGAGTTTGTGCGACCAGTCGTGATCGAGGCTGGCGCCGGCACTGGTAAGACCGCGGTGTTGGTGGCACGAATTGTGCATTGGTGCTTAGGGCCGGGATGGGATAAGGCGGCAGAGTGCCTACAGTTATCGCACGATCATGTATCGACCGAGGCTATTGCTGAAAAGGTTTCCAGCGGCGTTGTTGCAATCACCTTTACCGATGCTGCTGCGGTGGAAATGCAGAGGCGTGTTGCGACTACGCTGCGCGGAGTACATCGTGATGACGAGCCGGAGTGGCTGGAATCGCACGAGCTCGGCTTGCCGCGGGGTTCTTTGGTAGAGCGATCTGCGGCTCTAGCTAGTTGTGGAGACCGGTTGCGAGTGCAGACTATTCATGGCTTCTGTTCAAATCTTCTGCGCGAATACGCGCTGGACGTGGGGCTGCACCCGCGCTTTTCCATCGATGCCGACGGTCGTGTGCTGCGTGGATTAGCGCTGGATCTTGTGGGGCGTCACTTCGACCAGCTCTACGGTGATCAGGCTGACCCAGACGCAATTCTGTTGGCATCATCAGGTTTTGGGCCGAGTGCGATTGCACAAGATTTGCATTGGCTTGCGGCACAAGCGGTGCGGCCGGAAGAGTTACCGGAAGATCCTTGCGAAAGTGCGCGGTTTCTCGCTTGGCGCGAGCCCATCTTGAAGGCGCTCAAAGGCGTGCGCGTCATTCTGCAGCCGGCTGCGGCGGAAGCGCTGGCCACGCGCAAGCCGAACGATCGGAACTCGAAGGGGCTCGTGTTGGCTGCTGAGGTAGCTGCCCAACTTGAGGCAGCGGTGCAGCAGTTCGAGTCCGTCGACGGACTGGGTGAGCTGTTCGCCGAGGAGGGCATCGCGACCCAGTTCCTCGATACCAAGGCATATGATTGGGCGAAGGGCGCGATCACCAAGACAGAACTTGGGCTACTGCATGGGCACGAGGTTGCCCTAGAGAGCGCCTGCGCGGAATTAATCCCCGCAATCAAATCGCTGCGTGGGTTTGATCCTGATGTGTTGCGCGCGGGTACGCGCCTGATGCGCCGGATGCTAGGTGAAATGCGCGATGAAATGCAGCGCCTCGGTCTGCAGTCTTTCAACGGTTTATTACGCGATGCGCGTTTTCTGCTGCGCGAGCGGGATGAGGTTGCAGTGCGGGTGCGCGAGAGCATCGATCAGCTCCTCATAGATGAGTTTCAGGATACCGATGTTGGTCAGTGCGAGCTGGTTGCAAGGTTGGCTCTGGACCCACTTGCTACAGTGCATCGACCGGGGCTATTTTTGGTTGGCGACCCAAAGCAGTCGATCTATGGATGGCGTGGTGCAGATTTGAGCGCCTATGCTGGTTTCGTGGCGCAGGTATGCGAGGCGGGCGGCAAACTCGCAGAGCTACAGGTGAACTTTCGCTCAGTTGCGCCCATCCTCGATGAAGTTGAGCGTTGCGTGCGGCCAGTGATGGAGTTTGAGGAAGGTCGCCAGCCTCGGTTCCAGGCTCTGAGCCCCTCGCCGAAGGCAAAAGATAAAGAGGGGTTTTGTCAGCATGGTCATCGCGCAGTGGAGCATTGGGTGTCCTGGGCGCACGAGAGCGACAAGGGGAAAGTGGGCGCGAAGACTACTGCCGATCATGCGCGTGAGGTCGAGGCGCGCGCCATCGCACAAGACTTAGCCGAGTTACACCAGGAAGGGTCTCTTTCATTTGCAGGGGCGGCCCTTCTGATGCGGAGTACGACGGGCCTAGATGTTTACTTAAATGCGCTACGCGAGGCGGGCGTTCCGTATCAGGTCGAGCGCGATCGGAACTACTACCGTCGCCGCGAAGTTGTCGATGCAGCTTCGCTCGTACGTGCCATCGTTGACCCACACGATCAACTTGCGTGGGTGGCCGCTTTGCGTGCGCCAATAGTCGGCGTACCCGATGCTGCATGGCTTCCGCTTTGGAGGCGCCGTTTCCCCGAGTTGTGTGGGCAATTACGCACGCCGAACCAGAAAGAGTTGCTCATCGAGTTGCGTCAGATGGTGTCGGAGGTGGCGATTGAAGTAGGGGTAAGTGGCGCGGTTGGAGTGGCCCGTATCCCTGACTGGGAGCACGCGCTGATAGCGGCTGTAGATCAGCTGGCAACTTTGCGCCAGTCTTTCCGCGTTGACCCAGCCGACGAATTTGTCGGGCGTCTACGCGCTGCGTTCCAACATGAGGCGACAGAGGCCGCACGCTTCCTTGGTGCTCACCGTCTAGCTAACCTCGAACGTTTCTATCGCCGACTGACGGAAGCGTTGGCTTCCGAAGAAGGTGGCCCGCAAGGGGTCCTACGCGTATTGCGCATTGCGGTGGCTGCAGAAGAAGACGAATCTGATTCGCCACCAGGAGACGACAGCCTGGATGCGGTGCGTGTGATGACTATACATAAGGCGAAAGGTCTGACTTTCGAGCATGTCTACTTAGCCGACATTCACGGGGGCAGTTCGGGCGGTCGGGGATTACCTAGATGTGCAGTATCCGAGCGGCTGGGTGTTTTGGAGTTCTGCCTCTTTGGTATGCCGACACTTGGTTGGCACCGCATTGCAAAAGAAGAAGAGCTGATTTCCGAGGCAGAGTTGGTGCGCCTGCTTTACGTTGCATTGACTCGTCCGCAGAGTCGGTTGGTTGTTTGTGGCAAGCGAGCTATGCCCGATGCAGGTGGGCGCATTGCGGGTCTTGAGGGGTTGCTACGTGAGCGCATGAGTGAAGGTGCAGTGCTTGCGGGCCTATTTGGCGAACGTCGCGGCGAGGAGATCGAGCACTTAGATGCCTATGGTTGTTTATGGCGGATCCCTTTCTTGATAGACGAACAGAGGATTCGCCTAGAGCCCAGCATGTATAAATCGCTTTCGGTGCCATTGGCTCTGAAGCAAATGAAGCAGATCGATCAACATCAAGAAGCAGCTCGCGGCCAACAGCAGCGTGAACGCATACGAACTGCGAGCCGTGAGTCAGGTCACGAAGAGTTTCGCTTTGTTGAGGCCGGGGGCGCGGGCACTGAAGATGACTCTTGGGCTGCGCAAGGCGCGCTCGACCCAGAGCTTTCGCGCGCGGTTGGCACCGCCGTACATCGAGCTCTTGAGCTACTTGATCTTGACGCTGATCCAGTGAGCGCGCTTCGCGATCAGATTGACACGCTAGCTAACTCCGTGCGCGGCTTCGTTCCGCGCGCACGACTTAATGAAGTAGTTGCGCAGGCGCGAACGATGCTGGAAGAAGCAGATCGACGCGGGATTCTCTATGAGCTCTTTGGTCGACATGAACAAATTATAGGCCGTGAAATTCCGATACTCCTGCCCGACGAAGAGATCGGAGGCGCGATTGTCGGCACACTAGATCTTCTCTATCGCGACCCTGCGACCGGCCAATTGGTGGTCGCTGACTTTAAAACGGACGCGGTGCGCTCGGAGGAAGATCTTGAGGCCAAGACAGCTCACTATCGCGGACAAGGCAGGGTTTACCAGGACGCCGTCGCACGCATGTTCCCGGAGGAAGAGCCCCCAGCCTTTGAGCTGTGGTTCCTCACTGCAAATCGCATTGTGCGTTAACGGTGGTTACATCCTTCATGCTGTGGCCGAGATTCCAGGAAAGGGTTTTGCTCGCCACGCGCTACAGCTCGTAAGCGCGCTGCAGGCTCGAATTCGGGGCGTTGTGCCAGCGCTTTGTCCGCAAGTCTCTCTGCCTTTTCTGGCTCGAGCATTTCGTAGAGCGTCTCGCCATAAGCGACCAGAATCCATGGTGTTTGCCAATTCAAATCCTCTACTAGTGGCGCAAGGAAGTCATGCGCCCATTCGACCTCACGCTTGCGCACAGCTGAGTAACCAAAGCTTTCAGCTAGGAAGCGAAGGATTTGTGATTCGGGATACTGGCGGCAGAGTGCGAGTAGATCGTCAAGGACATTTTTATTCAGGTCGATCTTTTCCTCACGTGGGACGACTTGTGTGTCTTTAAGCGAGTAGACCTGACAGCCCTCGTGCAAGCCGAGCGCCCAAGTTAAGGACCCCTTTTGTCCTAGTCGACCTAGGACGGATGAGGCGCGCTTCGATGGCCGGACCTCTTCGGCGCGGAAAGGTGCTGTGGCAGAGAGGGCGAGAGCTATTGGCGGAAGAGGGCCGGCCAGTAGATCGGCGAATAGCTCGGATTCATCGTGCTCGATATCAGCGCGCAGCAGATCGATATCACTTATTGGGCTGAGCGGCAAACCGCGATCGCGCAGTTGAGCATGCACTCGGAGTCGAAGGGCATTATCCGAGACTGTATCTTGCGTTTCTTTGTTTGTACGCTGTGCAACGATCACGATGCTTGGTGTAAAGAAGCTGTGCGGGACCACATAGACTTTAGCTGGGTTTCCTACAGCACTGCTCAGGCGGTCGGCCACTGAGCGGGTAAGCCCCGGGACGGCGCGTCGTGGATCAAGCACGACCGCGATTAGACCGCCAGGCTTAATCTTGGCTGCTGTCTGGCGTAGTGCAGCACTGCGTAGAGTTCGTGCGCGCTGTGGATCCCAGAGACCAGACTCGCGCAGAAGGATGAAGTCGAACTGGCCTTTGGCCCGCGAGGCTGTCGAAGTCAGGCTGTCAAAGCGCATGCCAGTCCATTCAGGGGTAAACCCCCATGCCAAACTTGCGAGCTCAGGCGGGTCGACTGCGAGATGCACTTCATTGGCGCCAGCTTCACGTAGTGCGGCGACTGTTCCAGCATGTGGCACTCCCACGAGCAGGCTGCGCTTAGGGTCGTTTTGCGCGAAGAGGAGTGGGAAGAGTGCATCGACTTCCCAGCCGAGCGACTCATCGGCATTCGGTGTGAGCTGGTTGCGCCCGTCGTACAGCTGGTAGCTGCCGTCCAAGCTAGGTGTATCGCGCTCGATCACGCGCACATAGGCAGAGGAAGTTGTGTGCTGCGCATTTACACCGTCGTTATTGCGCGCGACTTTGTAGTTGTAGAGGTCGTAGAAGGGGCGTCCAGTTCCGGGCGTATTAGGTGGGCCTATTGCAAACCACAGGCCGATGACAATTGCGGCACATATGGGGCCGCTGATCATTCGCCCAGCGCCCAGCGCTAAGGTGCCTGCAGCAATTAGCAGGGTGGCGAAGGTGATAGCTGGGAAGGAGTCGGCGAACTGAGGAAGGAGAGCCAAGCTGCTCACCATCACGCCGATCGACGCGCTGATTAGAAGCAAGCCCAACTGTATTGGCCAACGGCCGTCCTTATTATCAATGCCAGCTGATGCGCGCAACGCAGCGGAGAGGGCTATCACTGGAAAGGCGGCTAGCACAAGCGTCAGCCACGGCACGTAGAGATCGTCGATCTCGGTTAGGCGGTCATTCCGATCGAGTAGGTTGAGCAGCTTGTCCGATCCGACGAGGGGGGCAAACTCGGAGGGAGTGGCTAGCCGATCGGTGGTTAGCGCGGTACGTCGGAAGCCGATCGCTGCCGCACAGGCCAGAAGGGATCCGCCTACCCAGCGCACTTTTTTCCCGTCGGCAATACTGGCGCCGAGAGTCCACCAGCCTAGTGCAAAAGCGGCTCCGATTGCGACGGCGCGCCGCGTGTCCTGCAGAACGCTCTCCGAGTCGAAGACCGTGGTCATTGGGCGCATCGCAATCCAAAGCATGCCGGCCGCGATGCTGATAGCAACCAGCGCGACGCGATCGGTTATCGGTGTTACTTGGATTTTTTCATCTTGTATTACAGCCGCTGGGGGCGGCCACAAGATGCCAAAAATCATTAGTGCGTAGAGCCATGGACCAGTGCCGAATCCGGCGGCGATTAAGCCGAAGAAAAAGCCGATAGGAAGAGCGGCTCCGCTCGGGCCCAGTCCTGTAAGAGCCTGGCCGAAACGTCGGCCAACGATGACAAGCGGCATGATCAAGCCAAGCATTAAGCAGGCGGCTGCGAGTCGCGGCGTTGTCGGGAGGATCCACGCCGCTAGGCCCAGTGTGGCAGCTGAGGCTAGATGCAATGAGGCGAATAGGCCTGGGCGCGCCATGCCCACCCCGAACCCGAGTGCGACTATGCAGCTAGCAAGCAGTACATCTGCTTGTGATCCACCCAGAGCCGAGCCGGCAGCATCGGCAAGGCCTGCTAGCACGATGGTGAGCGCAAAGGAATAGCCGGCGAAACGGAAGGTGCGGACGAAGGGCACGATAGGCGGGAGGGGTTTAGTTAGCGTGGAGAATTAGCAGAACGTTCTCAGACAAAACCGGGAAGACTTGCCGAGCGCGCACTAGTTTCCAACCTGCTTGCGCAGCTTCTGCGGCGAGCTGTTTGCGTGGGATGGCTTCGCGCAGTTTGCGTGTCGGCAGGCCCAGACTTGCGCGCAGGTGGCGGAAGCGATTTTTCCAGTCCCAACCAGGGTAGTAAGCAACGACGGCGCGTGGTGCAATCTGCCGAAAAGCGCGTAATGCAGCAATGCGCTGATCACGACCATAGTGCTGCATCAAGCGTAGGGACAAGATACAAGCGTCTTCCTGCAGAGCTAGTGGTGGGGTGAATAGATCGCCGACTACTTCCCAGCCCGGATCGTGCTTGCTGCGGCAGACTTTAAGCATCTCGGCGCTTGCGTCGAGGTGGCAGACCTGTGCGCCGGCAGCGCGAATTGCCGCAGTAAAGCGTCCGGTTCCGGCTGGTAAATCGAACACGCGCACGGGCATGCTGCCGCCAGCGCACTCGGTCAGTGCAGCAACGACGGCTCGCTCGACCTGACGGTTGTTCATGCGTCGAATCGGGCCGTGATATCGAAGGTCGTAGTCCTGAGCTACCTGCGATTGGTGGTAGGCTTCGGTCCACTTTTCCGCTGGCATCGGGATACGGTACCCTCGCCGCATGACAGGCCAGCCTGGGAAACGTGCGGTCGAGCAGCTGTTGAGCTGGTTCGAACGGCAGCAGCGTGCATTGCCGTGGCGCAGTGCACCTGCGGGCCAGCGTGCGTTATACGCAGTCTGGGTTTCGGAGATTATGCTCCAGCAGACTCGGGTCGATGTAGTCGGCCCTTACTTCGCGGCCTGGATGAACCGCTTTCCAACGGTCGAGATGCTTGCGGAAGCTGAGGAAGCCGAAGTGCTCCGCCATTGGGCCGGGCTAGGCTATTACCGACGGGCACGCTTTCTCCACCGTGCTGCTCAGGAGCTGGTCGCTGCGGGCGCGCGGGGGCAAAGCGGGCCAGGTTGGCCGCAGACCGCAGCCGAGTGGAAGAAGTTGTCGGGAGTGGGCGAATATACGGCCGCTGCCGTGGCCTCACTTGCCTTGGGAGAAGCCGCGCCCGTAGTTGACGGGAATGTCAAGCGCGTCGCTGCGCGATTTAATGCCTTGAAGCTAGCGAGCGACGACCGGGCCCTTCATCGCGCGGCCGAGGAATGGATGGCGGAGGCGATGACTATTCTGCCCGAGGGCGGAGAGCCCGGGGCGTGGAATGAGGCAGTCATGGAGCTGGGAGCCACCCTGTGCAGTCCACGCAGCCCCGGTTGTGGAATTTGCCCACTGGAAGATAGTTGCAAAGTCAACGAAATGGTGGCGTCGGGAGCCGTCGCGCTGGTTGAGGGCTATCCACTTGCGCCGAAGCCGACGGAGTGGAAGGAGTTGGAGCTCATTTATGGCCTAGCCCGGGCGCCGGACTCGAACAAAGTGTTGCTGGTGCAACGGTTAGAGGGCTGGAATCCCGGCCTTTGGGAGCCGCCCAGCCTTATCGGCACAGGTGAGGCCGCTGAGGCCTGGAAGGCGTCGGGAGCGCCCGGCAGCTTAGGCGAAGAGCTTGGCGTCGTGCGGCACACCATCACCCGGCACAAAATCACGGCTCGTGTCTATCGTTTGGAAATGCTGAAGGATGCGACCTATCAAGATCCATCACTCGTAGGGTTGACTGGGCTAGCCAAGAAGATCCTGCGCCGCTGGGTATGATCCCCGGCTTGCCCGAGCTACGGGCGTCCCTCAATGATTGCCGCGTTGCTCGTTTTTCCCCTGCTCCAGCAGGAGGCGCCGGATCTCCTTCCAGATGGCAGGACTCGTCCTGCCGTCAAGATCCCGACTCTCGAGGCGCCGGAGGGCGGCGAGTGGGGGATTCACTTGGACGGCTTTCTTGACGAGGGGGTTTGGGCTCAAGCCGTTGTCATCGATGGCTTTGAGGAAGTCGAGCCTTATGAAGGGCGCTCTGCGGATCCGAAGACCGAGATCCTGATGTGGCGCACCGGGACTCACCTCTACATAGGGGTGAATTTTCACGAGCCAGATCCCTCTGCGATGGTGTTGCAGAATCAGCACCGCGATGCATTTCTCAACGACGATGATCGCTTGCAGTTTGTAGTCGATACATTTGGGCAAAGCCCCACGGCATACTTTTTTCAGCTGTCGGCGGCCGGCTCGCGCGGCGATGCACTGCTTGGTGACAACGGCACGCGTTTCAATAAGCAGTGGGATACTTACTGGGAGGCGCGTGCTCGTGTTCAAGAAGATCGATGGACGGCCGAAATTGTCATCCCTTTCCGCAGCTTAGCGAGCAATGAAAGCGGAGTTTGGCGAGCGAACTTCGAGCGCTATCGAGGCGCGACGCGGACGCGCTATCGTTGGACTTCAGCGCGTCGTGAATATCGTTACTTCAACTTAGTCAATGGCGGGACTTTGACCGGCATGGACGACGTTGAGCAGGGCTTGGGCGTTACAGCCACTCCATACTTCAAGGTAAAGCGCTTCGATGAACATAGTGGCTCGCGTGACTGGCAGACTGGGTTTGGTGGCGAGGTCAACTGGTGGATCACGCCACAGCTCAAAATGTCATTAACTGCGAATACTGATTTTGCAGAGACCGAAGTTGACGATCGGCGCATCAACCTATCTCAATATTCCCTATTCTTTCCGGAGAAGCGTGACTTCTTCCTCGAAGATGCGAATCTCTTTGAGTTTGGTTTGCCGCGTAGTAACAGCTTGCTGCCCTTCTATAGTCGGCGGATTGGCTTGGTGGGTGGGGAAGAGGTCGATGTCGAGGCCGGGGCTCGTCTTTCGGGTCGTGTTGGCCCCTGGGATTTGGGCTTACTTGCGGTTAGAACCGGACAAGAAAATATCGATGGCGAGGTCGTTCCCGAGGGCGAAGCTTTTGTTATGCGGCCAAGCTATAACTTCAGCAATCGTGTCGCAGTTGGTGGTTTATTGACTTACGGGAACCCAGCGACTGCAGAAAGTAATCTCGTCACCGGTCTAGACACTCGCTTTAACGACAATCTTTTTGGAGGAGAGTTCGATCTATCCGCCTTTGCAGTGCGCTCGGAAGATGAGGCAGACAGTGCGGAAGGTGTGGCTGCTGGCGTGCGCGCCAGCCTGCGAACAAGCAACTGGCAATATTCGACACAGTTTTTTCTTGCCGGGGATGAATTCAATCCAGGACTTGGTTTCGTGCAGCGCCCCGGGCAGTCGAACTGGAGTAACTCAATTTCCTTTGAGCCGCGACCGAAGGACCCGAGCTCAAGTGTGCGAAAGTACACGTTTTCATTGAACCCTTCCGGCTGGTTTGAGGGAAGCTGGGAGCTCATGGCTCATAGTATTCGCTTGCAGTTTTTGGGGATTGAGTGGCATAGCGGCGACAAGCTTGAGCTTGACGTGCGCTATGCGGGCGACCGTGTGACCGATGACGACTTCGACCCCGGCGGTGTATTCGTTGGCGCGGATTTTTACGATTTCGTTGACTACTCGATCGAGTTTGAGAGCTCTGAAGCCCGTGCTCTGGCGCTGACTGTTGATGTGCGGAGTGGTCAGTGGTACGACGGCGATCGAACGCGCTACGACTTGGGCCTGAACTGGCGTCCAAGTCCAACACTTTCGCTCGATCTTGAGTATGAAGAGACCGCGGCTAGCTTGGCCAGCGGAGATTTTGCTACGCGTGTTGTGGAGTTGGGCGCCAATCTTTATGCGAGCCCGGCGTTGAGCTGGCAGAACGTCATTCAAGTCGACAATGAGTCAGATGAGCTAGGTTGGCAAAGTCGCTTGCGCTTCATCCATCGGGATGGGCAAGAGCTTTTCTTGGTCGCTAACCTCGGCTGGATCGAGCGTTATGAAGATTCGATCGTGCCTACTGAGCGCGACATGGCTCTCAAGCTAGTTTATTCTGTGCGTCTGTGACGATACAGGCTGTCCGTCCCTCACTCTCTTCGCTGCTGCTGATTGCGGCTTTGTGCGTGGTGGTCGCAGCTTGGGTTCGCGGTGGCAACGAAGCGTGGGTGGCGCCAGCCCCCGATTTCGTTGAGGCGGGTTACATCGAGGCGGATGCGTTAACCAGCTTTGAGCCGGACGGC
>JAKVCF010000056.1 GCA_022447335.1 Planctomycetota bacterium
TGAGGCTCTGGAATCGCATGGGGAAAAGTGGCGAGGGCGCCAAAGTGAGACAAGTTGGCATCGGCGCAGAGCGCCGCGACAAGTTTGTCTAGTTTATAACTTAAACATAGTTTGCCTGTTTAACTTTTTTTTTAGATTGTTTTTTGCCAAAATAAGCCGTGTACGGCTTTACTCGAATGCGGGTGCAGCCAAATTTTCTGCTAAAGAAAACCTTTTTAACCCTTTATTCAAAGTACTTTACAGATATATCCATGCATCGGCTGCCAAGCATGACTAGACGATGACAGGGATACGCCCAAATTCAAAAATTACTCTCGATGGATGCCTCGATTAAAATTTAACTTCTGCCCCCCCCCGGGTAAATACGGCCCTAGTAAATACATATCTGCTGCAAAAATAAGCGTCGTTGGCCATACCGCAGCCCTGACAAGCCGAATCGAGAGCTAATCAAGCCGAGTCGAGAGCTTTCTGCACGCGCTGCAGCAGCTGCCACGCCTCAATCGGTGGCAGGCTATTCAGATCGGCCGCGCATAGTTCAGCGAGCAGTTCTGGGTCTGCCCCTTCGAGCTGATCGAAGAGTCCAAGCTGCAGCACTGACACTGACTCGTCTACCGGGGCAGCGGGCTCGTCGTCAATAGCTGTCGTTGCGGACTCAGGCCGCCATCCGGACTCCATGACTCGCCCCGACAATCCTTCCTCTTCTCGCTCCAGCCGTTCCAGTACATCGCGGCTACGCGCCAACACCGACTCGGGCAAGCCAGCCAAGCGGCCAACATGAATGCCATAGGAGCGATCCGTACCCCCCTCATCGATGCGGTGTAGGAAAATTATCTCATCCTCCCACTCACGCACCGCCACGTTGAGATTCCGCGCTGCTGGCAGAGATTCTGCAAGATCCGTCAACTGGTGATAGTGAGTTGCAAACAAGCAGCGTGCTCCGATCTGGTCGTGCACGTACTCGCAAACCGCCCAGGCAATCGCTAGCCCATCAAAAGTGCTCGTGCCACGCCCGACCTCGTCAAGCAGCAACAGTGAGCGCTGGCTAGCATGGCGCAGGATGTTTGCGGTCTCGACCATCTCGACCATGAAGGTTGAAGCTCCACGCGCTATATCATCACCCCCGCCCAAGCGGGTAAAGATACGGTCAACTACACCCATCCGCGCAGACTCAGCTGGCACAAAAGATCCCATCTGCGCCAGCAGCACAATCAGAGCAGTCTGCCGCAGATAAGTCGATTTCCCGCTCATGTTCGGACCGGTCAAAATCGCAAGGCGTGCATGCTCGCCACCAAGTCGGGCATCATTCGGCACGAAAGGGTCGTCGAGCAAGGCTGCCTCAACCACCGGGTGCCGCCCATTCTGAATATCGAGCAGAACTGCCTCGTCGCCGCTGTCGTGTAACTCAGGGCGCACGTATCGGCGCTGCACCGCCAGTTCGGCCAGCCCGGCCAAAACATCCAGCTCAGCGATCGCACGCGCACAGCCCAACAAGCGCGCCGCTTCGGACGCTGCCACATCACGTAGCTGTAAGAAAAGCTCGTACTCGCGCGCGTACAGCTTCTCTTCCGCACCCAACACCTTGCCCTCGTACTCCTTAAGCTCAGGGGTTATGTACCGCTCGGCATTTTTAAGCGTCTGCTTGCGAATGTAATCTTCTGGAACCCGCTCGGCATGGCTACGCGTGATTTCGATGTAGTAACCGAAAACACGATTGAATCCAAGCTTCAGATTAGAGATGCCAGTGCGCTCCGACTCGCGCGCCTGCAGCATCGCCAAATACTCTTTGCCCCCGCTGGCGAGAGCGCGATATTCATCGACCTGAGAGTCGTACCCCTCACGAATCAGCCCCCCTTCGCGCAGGCCAAGTGGTGGCTCATCAACCAGCATTGTGCGCACCGATGTGACCAACTGCGTGCAGGGATCGAGACGCTCGCGCACCTGTGCCAGAGAGTTGGCTGGCAAGTCGGTCAGTTGCTCGCGCAGAGTGGGCACGCGCTCCAAAGCCGCTGCCAACGCAACTAGCTCACGCGCACCTCCTCGGCCCGCTGCAATCTTGGCAGCGACACGCTCCAAATCACCCAACCCATCGAGTGAGGCACGCACAATACGACGGATTGCTGCACTGTCCACGAAGGCTCCAACCGCATCATGGCGCGCCTCAATCGCCCCGCGCTCGACGAACGGCTCCAACAACCAATCCCGTAGCAAACGAGCGCCCATAGGCGTTTCAGTGCGATCAACCACTGATAAGAGTGTGCCCTCCCGACCTCCGTCGGCCTGTGATTGCGTGATCTCTAGTGTGCGCCGCGTTGCGCGGTCCAACACCAAGTGACGCGAGGGATGATGACGCTGTAGATCGCGAATCTGTTCAAGCGCTGACTTCTGGGTATCGCGCAGGAAGTCAAGTAGCCCTCCGCATGCTGCGAGTACCTCGGTCGACTCGTCGACCCCGAAAGCTTCGAGGGTCGAGACTCGCAACTGCTCGCATAAATCACGGCGGCCACGCGGCGCGTCGAAGGACCATGGGGCTCGTAGCGCAATCGGAAGTTCTTCACCGGCAACAAGCGCACGCACGCGATCTATACAAGGTCGCAGCGCTTCGCTTTCACCGAAGTCTGGCAATAACAGCTCGGCTGGCTGCACACGAGCAAGTTCTTCACCAAGGCGGCCCAGCGTGGTCGCCGAGCAGCGGAAACTTCCGGTCGACAAGTCGGCCCAAGCTAGACCCACGGCGTAGTCGGACTCGGGCACCGCATTCTTGCCACGACCACTAGGCGGCTCAATATGCACCGCCAGTACGAAAAGAGGTTCGCCCCCTTCGAGGTTTTCGTCCTCGACAAGCGTGCCCGGTGAAACGACCCGCACTACATCGCGCTCAACAATGCCCTTAGCGTCCTTCGGATCTTGAATCTGCTCGCAAATCGCAACGGTATGCCCCATCTTGACCAGACGGATCAGATAGCCCTCCATAGAGCGCACCGGCACTCCCGCCATCGGCAAATCCTTTTCTTTAGATCGAGAAGTAAGGGTCAGCCCCAGCTTCTTTGCCGCGACCTTGGCATCGTCGCCAAAAAGCTCATAGAAATCGCCCATCCGGAAGAAGAGCAATGCGTTGGGGTGCTTCTTCTTCGCGGCCCAAAACTGACGCATCATGGGCGTCTCCTTCGGGCCCTTCTTACTGGAGCTTGTTGCCAAAAGGCCTCTAATAGGGGAGCCGCATTCTAGACCATGCGCCCATTATTAGCCCTGTCACCAGCGCCAGTTTCGCCGTACAGACGGTGCTGCCCCCGCAGATCTGGAGACAAGAATCCCTATCCTGTAGGAAGATTCGTTCGTATATCCCTTTGTTGAGCAGGTCCCACGCCGCCGCCGTTGCCCTTACGCTCGCCGCCACCACGGCTTGCTCCAGTAACCTGTTCACAGATTACCCCGAAGTAGCTGGGCCAGGGGTAGCCGCCTTTCAGCAAGGTCGGTTTGAGGCTGCGGCCGAACAATTCCGCAATATCGAAAAGGCCGACAAGGATGACGCCTTCCTGGCTTGGGCGGAGATTGGCATGGCGCATCATGTCCATGGCAATCTTGCAGCTGCGACGAAAGCTTGGCTGAAAGCCGATCGGGCAAGAGCCAACTTTGATGGCCGCCCCACTATCAGTGGTCGCACGATCACCGAAGGCTTCGTCTCAGCCTTGGTGAATGAAAAGGCTCTCCCTTATGACGGGGAGGATTTCGAAGTTGCCTTGCTACACGGCATGCTCGCTTGGGACTTCCTTCGTCAGGGCGATTTGAACGGCGCAATGGTCGAGGTCGCGCGGGGATATCGGGTCGAGAAGAAGGCGGAAGATCGTTACGGCAACGCCTACGGCATGAACCGCTTCGCACGCTTTGTCGCCGCAGTCGCTCAGGAAGTCGACCTCGCCTTCGACGAAGCTGAGATCGACCTCAAGCTACTTGAAGAAGAAGGGCCTGGCAATCCAGCCGTGCAGTACTCACTCGAGCGCGTGCGCCGCCTGCAGGGTGAAGCTGGAAGCGAGGAGCGCGCTGTGGCTCAAATAATCGTGGTACATGAAGCAGGCCGGATGCCACACAAGATGGCAACCGAAATCCAGTACGACACGCGCCACAGCATCGGCCGCGTCTCACTACCGGCCTTCCGCGCGCCAGACATTACACGCACTGGGCTAGAAGTTTGGGTCGCTGAGGCATCCGTTGGCCAAACCAGCGCTCTAGAAGACGTGTTTACTACCGCGAAGCAGAACCTCGAAGATCGGTTAACTTGGATTATTGCCAAAGGCATCGGCCGCGCTGCAGCAAAGACGATCGTGATTGACCGAGTTGTACGCGAGGTTGAAAAAGAACACGGCAAGGGTTGGGGGCTTGCCGCCAGCGTGCTGGGCAGCCTGCTACAAATCTCGACCGAACGCGCCGACTTGCGCTCTTGGTCAACGCTGCCACAGCGCATCGAAGTCTTGCGCGCTCCGGTCGAACCCGGCAAACATTCACTTAGCGTGCAGCTCCCAGATTCTGGGAAAGTTGCGCTAGGAATCCACTCATTCCAGCCCGGCCAGCCCGTACTTGTTACTGTCCGCTCACTAGGTGGACGTGTTTATGCCCAGGCCAGCGCTTTCGCAATCGCCGCTCCAGAGCCTGGAGCGCCTGCGACATCCAAAAATCTGTAACCATGAACCGACTCATTTCAGCCCTACTCTTCAGCCTGTGGATCCCATTAGCGGCCTGCTCGTCGACTAAAGCAGACTATGGTCCACTTAAGGGCGATACTGGCGTGATTGGCAAAGTCCGCGATCTCGAGTTGCGCGACCCAATCATCCGTTATGACAATTCGGGCCTCGCGGTCTACCAAATCACCGCAATCAACGAAGACGATAAAACGCTCTGGATCGAATGGCGACCACGATGGTTTGACCTTGAGGGGTTCGAAGTCAACAGCCCGGCGAATGCTTGGCAACGCGTCAACATTGTTCCACGCGGGTTCACGCCACTTAAGTCGATTGCACCTTCGGTGCTTGCAGCCATCTGTCGCATTGAAATCCGAAAGGCTCGGGAGGGCCTGCGCTCCTAATGTTCCGCTCTGCCCTGATAATGCTCGTCGGCGCACTGTTCGGCTCCTGCTCTACTACTAAAGCAGCGGGCACAATGATTGTTGACGGCGAAGAAATTACTTACTCAGCCGAAGTCGAATCGAATGTCAATGACATCGAAGTAGACCATACCCTGGTCTCACAAACCGACGGGCGCGTTGCCGCCCAGTTTGAAATCGAAAATGAAGACGACTTTCCTATCCGAGTTCACATTACTTGGGACTGGCTTGACGTCGACGGAATCGCGCTCCGCAAAGCGGCAGGCGAATCCTCTGACCGTTATGAAGTGATCGCTGGCGATGAAAAACGCTTGATCACGATCCAATCCCCTACTGAGGGGGCCGTGACTGTCAAAATCAAGGTTCGCTCAATCAAGAGCACGCTCTAAAGAAGATCTCCATGTCTCGCATTGCCGCACTATTTCTTTCCTCGCTGGTCGCTATTTCTTGCTCGCACAAGGTGCAAGACATCGACCCGAACGACCCCGAGAGCATCAACCTCGCCTTCGGATTCGACGACCTAAAGGTCATTGCTACCAATATGACTCAATCCTTCTTGGACTCAAATGCATGGGGAGGCGACCGCCCACGCATTGTGTTTGGAGGCATTCAGAACCGCACAACGCAGCACATCGACACGATTAACATCACCGACACGATTCGCACTGCGCTGATTCAGTCACAAAAGTTCACGGTGCTGGCCGGCGACCAAGGCATCGGTGAAATCGACAATGAGCTTGCTTATCAGCAATCTGGCGCCGTTGACCTCGCCTCGGCTGCTGAGCTTGGCAAACAACTGGGGTCTGAATATGTGTTTTACGGTCGCTTCACCGAAATCCGTAAGCAGCGAAGCGATACCACGGCCACCTGGTACAAGTTCACGATGAATGCCGTCAATACGCAGACGCGTCAAATCGTCTGGGCCGACGAGCAAGACATCGCCAAGAAAGAAACGAAGGCCTTCATCGGCTGGTAACACCACCCGCCAAGGGCTTGGATTTCCATTAGCGGCGCACCTCTCTCCAGGGGCGCGCCGCTAAACTTTGGGGTCCGTTCCCCCATCCCCCGCTATATGGGAACACTTGAGAAAAGCAAGATGCAGGACCTTCAGGACATCATCTTTACCGACACGCACAAAGAAGTGCGAGCTAAGGCGCACGAAGTCGCACGCAAGTATCTGCTACCCCAAGCAGCCAAGCACGACCACGCCCACTCATACAACGAAGAAGCCATGTCGGCTGCGGCCGAACTCGGTCTCCTTGGTACCTGGATTCCGCCGGAGTACGGCGGCACCGGGGTCGGCATTTTAGGCCTCGCATTGGTCGTAGAAGAGTTCTCAAAAGCTGACCCCTCTTTTGGCGTGGCCTTTGCCGTGAATGCGCTCGGCTCAATCCCTGTAATCATGGGTGGCACCGAAGAGCAGAAGCAAAAGTACCTGCCAGGTGTTGCCCGCGGCGAGATCAGCTGCGCCTTCGCCCTTTCCGAAAAGTTTGCCGGCTCGGATGCCGGCGGTCTTTCCGTTAAGGCTGATAAAGTCGATGGCGGGTGGGCAATCAATGGCGAGAAGAAGTGGACCACCAATGGCTCACGCGCCGACCTGATTACCTGCTTCGCGGTCACCGATCCTAAGTCCCGCTCGCGCCGCATATCGGCTTTCCTGGTCGAGAAGGACGACCCGGGCTTCGCCATCAAGAAGCTCGAAGACAAGATGGGCATCCGAATGGTTCCGGTCGCCGAGACTGAATACAAGGACTGCTATGTCAGTGATGACCGCCTTCTGGGGGGCAGGCCGGGCCTAGGCTTCAAGCATTCAATGATGACTCTCGATTGGGCCCGCCCAGGCGTGGCCGCGCAAGGCGTCGGCACTGCAGCCGGAGCGCTTGAACTGGCAACCACCTACGCCACCCGCCGCAAGCAGTTCGGCCAACCGATCGCCGGCTTCCAAATGATCCAGTCGATGCTCGCAGACATGGCCCAGCAGACCGAGGCCGCCCGCTGGCTGGTTTACATGTGCGCCGCCCAAGCCGACGCTGGCGTCTCCGTCAATAAAACGGCTGCTATGGCAAAGTGCTTCGCAACTGACACCGCCATGAAAGTCGCTACCGATGCCGTTCAAGTCTTCGGCGGATACGGTTTTATGGAGGACTATCCAATCGCCAAGTTCATGCGCGATGCCAAGATCCTGCAAATCTATGAAGGCACCAACCAGGTGCAACGCTTGGTCATTGCTCGCAACCTAGTGAAGGAGGCGGCAACACATGACTACCTCGGCGAGTTCATCCCGCAGGAGCACCAGGAAACCTTCACCGAGCAAGAGCTCGTGACGGCAAACACATAATCGCCGCGTCTCTAAATGGGCCATGCGCCCGTCTAGATCGGCCGTCAGGATCAAGAGATCATGGCGGCCGATTGCCAATTCTCGTCTACTAACTCACTCTGGCCCACCGGTGCGACCTGCTGCTAGCTCACGGCGCTGCTAGAGTTGGCCTGCGATGGCGCTATTCCAAGAAGCTCCTACTACCCCCGAACAAATCGAGGACAGCCGCCCACTCGAAATCGAGCCGGGCGTGGTCGCCGAAATGGACGAGAACGAATGGTACGCCAAGGCGTACCGCGGCGAATCAGTCCCCCAGCTGACAGTCCGAGCAGTCGTCATGGGCTCGATCCTTGGCTTCGTGTTGGCTTTTACCAACCTCTACATCGGGCTCAAAACCGGCTGGCACCTCGGCGTGGCAATCACAGCCTGCATTCTGTCCTTCTCGATCTGGCGCATGCTACTCAGTGCCAGGCTGGTCAAGACACAAATGACCATCCTTGAGAACAATTGCATGCAGTCAACGGCGTCGGCCGCCGGCTATTCGACAGGCGGCACTTTCGTCTCAGCTATTGCGGCACTACTGATGATGTCGGCAACGCCCGAGAACGACATGCTCGGTGAGCACCTTCCTTGGTATGTGCTAGTGCTGTGGACTTTCTTCCTGGCTGTCCTTGGGGTGACGCTCGCCATCCCGATGAAGCGGAACATGATCAACCAGGAGAAGTTGAAGTTTCCTTCGGGCCTCGCCGCCGCCTCGACACTGCAGTCGCTCTACGCCGATGCCGCCGAGGCCACCCGTAAGGCAAAGGTACTGGCCTACTCAGCCATCTTCGGCGCGATCTGGCCGCCACTAATTGACCTTAAGTTAAAAATTGAAGACGGGGTCAGGGAGACCCTACTGCCGAGCACTATCAAGCTTTTCGATCTCCTCCCTGGAACTGGAATCAACCGCGATACCGGCGAATCCTTCAAGCCATCTGATTGGACGGTGAAGTGGGATATGAATCCGGTCATGATTGGCGCTGGCATGCTAGTCGGCCTGCGTGTTTCACTCAGCATGTTGGCCTCAGCTATTGCTCTGGTCTACGTGATCGGCCCAGCCGGCTACAACATCGGTTGGGTTGGCCCCGAGGGCGACACCCTCTACGCGGTATCCAGCCCTGGTCGCGCCTGGCGCGAGATCGGCCTATGGCTGGGCGCCCCGATCATGGTGGCAAGCGGCCTACTGAGCTTCGCGCTGCAGTGGAAAACGATCGTGCGCGCCTTTTCTGCCTTCAAAGGAGGCGCAAATGAAGGCGGCGTTCAGGACGCGTACGGACAGGTCCCCGATACAACCAGCGTGGAAGTGCCCGGCTCCTGGTTTCTCTGGGGCGCCATCCTTTCAGGTGCAGGCGTCGTCGGCATCGCCAACCTGTACTTCGGCGTGCCGGTCTTGCTGGGCGCCCTCGCAGTAGCGCTGACTTTTGTGCTGGCGCTCGTGGCATGCCGTGCAACCGGTGAATCAGACATCACCCCAACGGGTGCGATGGGAAAAATCATGCAGATCACCTACGGGGTCCTCATCCCGCAGAACGCCACCGCTAACTTGATGTCAGCGGGCATCACCGCAGGCGCGGCCTCGTCCAGTGCAGATCTGCTCAACGACTTGAAATCCGGCTATCTGCTCGGCGCCAACCCACGACGCCAGTTCATCGCACAGTTCCTTGGGATCTTCAGTGGCACTGTCGCCACCGTGGTCGGCTTCCAGCTACTAGTCCCAGATGCCACCGCAATGATGCCGGTCACACTCGACGATGGCACTGTGCAACAACCGGAGTTCCCAGCGCCGGCGGCCGTAGCTTGGAAAGCCGTGGCAGACTTATTCAGTAGCGAATATGGCATCGGCGGCATGCACCCCACGCACCGCATGGCGATCTGGTGGGGCTTGGCGATTGGAGCCCTCCTAGTCCTTACTGAGAAGTTCTTGCCGAAGAACAGGCGCAAGTACATTCCATCAGCAACGGGCCTTGGCCTCGGCCTCATCTTGCCCTTCTACTACCCCCTCTCAATGACCGTCGGCGCCGTAATCGCCCGAGTCTGGGAGAAGCGCAACAAGCCATTGCATGACGACTTTATGGTCCCGACCTCTGCGGGAATCATCGCTGGCGTCTCGATCATCGGTGTGATCGTCGCGGTACTCAACGTACTGCTCTTCGCGGACTAATCACCCTCAAGGCCGCCGGCTCGATGGCAACTCGAGCCGGCAATGGCCCCCACGCTTCGCCGTCGAGCTCCACCTCGACGGCGCGCGTCGTTGCAGACTCAATTTCAATGCGCTTCGCCGTGTGGTAATAAATATCCGCATGTTCAATGCGCGTACCAAAGTAAGTTTCTCCCAGTCTTCGTATAGCTTCAAATCGACCGAGATCGCCAAAAATCGCAACTTGGAAGTCACCCGAATCTGGGCGCGCATCAGGCGCGATGCACATCCCTCCACCGAAGTAGCTTGAGTTGCCTATTGCGATCGCCTTGATGCGCCGATCCTCCGCGACAGAATTATCGAGAGACCAGCGGACCCGGGCATTCCGGTATCGCATGAGCGCGCCAACCGAAGCCCAGAGATAAGTCGGCTTGGATCCGAACCACTTGCGACTCTTATTGACGCGCCGCACCACTTCACCAGTGACACCTAAGCTCGCGACATTTCCAAACCACTCAGTGCGCGCAGGGTCATTCGGCGATTCAACTCGCCCAAGATCTATCCTTCGCGATTTACCCTCAGCGAGCTGATCAAGAGCCTGCTCAAAACTCGGCCCGATGCCTAGCCCGCGCGCGAAGTCCGAACCCGTGCCACTGGGAAGAATGCCCAACGTCGCGCGCTCGCCATCCCCGCGCATCAGGCCATTCACCACCTCATGCACTGTGCCGTCTCCGCCCACCGCTACAACTAGCTGCTGACCCCGCGCCTGGGCATCACTCGTAATGCGCACGGCATCTTTCGGTGCATGTGTGAACTGCACCTCAGCCTGTGGAAATAGGGCTCGCATCGCTTGCTCGCGCTGCGGCCATCGACGACCGGTCTTCCCGCCCGCAGAGCAAGGATTCACTACAAAGGTCGTACGAGCTAGATCCATCAGTAGAGGTGCGGAAATCGCAACCCTCGATCACGCTACCCTCTTCCTATGGGATTATTCCAGACACCCCCAAAGACTCTCGAGGAATACGAGCAATACAAACCACTCCCGATCCCACCGGACGAAGTCCTAAAGATGGACGAGGAAGAATGGTATGCGAAGGTCTATCGAGGAGCGGATTTCCCCCAACTAACCGTGCGTGCGGTGCTGATGGGCTCGGTGCTCGGGTTCTTTCTGGCCTTCACCAACCTGTATATCGGGCTGAAAACCGGATGGGCGCTCGGCGTGGCAATCACGGCCTGCATTGTGTCCTATGCAACCTGGAACGGCCTCTTGCGTGCCGGCCTCGCCAAGACGCCAATGACGATCTTGGAAACGAACTGCATGCAGTCAACCGCAAGTTCCGCAGGCTATTCAACCGGAGGCACGATGGTCTCAGCGATTTCCGCATTGCTGATGATTCAAGGAGTGCACCTGCCTATCGATACGCTGGTCTACTGGACTCTACTGCTGGCTGCACTCGGCACGCTGATGGCGATCCCAATGAAGCGGAACATGATCAACCAAGAAAGGTTGAAGTTTCCTTCAGGCACTGCCGCAGCTGTCACGCTGCAATCACTGTATTCCGAAGGATTAGAAGCTGCAAAGAAAGCGCGTGCGCTCGCCTATTCGGCCATCCCCGGCGCACTCACTCCACTTCTACTCGAACTCAAGGTTTCGGTAGACAAGTATGGAGATCCAACCCCCTTGCTACCGAGCTATTCAAAGATATTTGACGGGCTCATAAGCGCTAGGGGTACCAAAGTTGTCGACGGGCAGACGGTTAAGAATCAACCTTCCGACTGGACAATGGTACTTGACCACAACCCAGTGATGATCGCCGCTGGCGCCCTGGTGGGCTTACGCATAGCGATCTACATGGTGGTTGGCGCCGTCGTGATGTACTACTTCGTCGGGCCAAGCGGGCTAACTGATACTTGGGTCAGCCCTAATGGAGAAACAATCACAGCGATTTCGACGCCTGGCAATGTCTGGAAAGAACAGGGGCTTTGGCTCGGCGTTTCAATCATGGTTTCTTCTGGGATCTTGGCCTTCCTCTTGCAATGGAAAACCATCGTCCGCGCCTTTACAGGATTTATAGGCAAATCAAATAGCTCTGGCAATCAAGAGTTGCGCACTGCAACCGAGCCACCAAGTAGTTGGTTTCTCCTGGGCACCATCATCAGTGGAACTGGAGTCGCATGGCTTGCCTCGTCGGCCTTTGACGTGCCGTTTTTATACGGCCTACTCGCTGTCTTACTGACATTCTTCCTTGCGCTGGTGGCCTGCCGTGCAACCGGAGAATCAGACATCACGCCTGTGGGCGCAATGGGGAAAATCATGCAGCTAACCTTTGGCACGCTGATCCCCCAAAACGCTTCGGCCAACTTGATGACAGCTTCGATCACGGCTAGCTCGGCCGGCAGTTCGGCCGACCTTTTGAACGATCTGAAGTCGGGATATCTGCTCGGCGCAAACCCCCGCCGCCAGTTCGTTGCACAGTTTCACGGCATCTTCGCCGGCACTGCCGCCACTGTCATCGGGTTCCGCAAACTGGTGCCAACTGCTGAATCGATTGGCACCACCGAGTTCCCGGCTCCAGCGGCAGTGGCATGGAAAGCCGTGGCCGATGTCTTCGCAAACGGCATCGAGAACATGCACCCGACTCACCAAGGCACGATCTACGCCGGCCTAGCCGTCGGCTCGATCATGGTGCTACTTGAATTGGCCGCCGAAAAGCTCGGCAAGAAAGAGTGGAAAGCCTACTTGCCCTCTGCCACCGGCGTCGGCCTCGGTCTCGTGCTGCCCTTCCAGTACCCGCTATCGATGCTTATCGGCGCGATCGCCGCCCATGTCTGGATGAGGCGCTCGCCCAAGTCCGGAAAGCTGTATATCGTGCCCGTGGCAGCCGGCCTCATCGCCGGCATCTCGATCATGGGCGTGATCGTGGCTGTGCTGAACCCTCTCATATTTGAGCAGTAGTAAGCCTTGGCTATTCGGCTGCGAAGCCGCGAATCTTCGCAACTAGGGCTGCCAGGACCTCAGGCTTGTCTTTGAGGTCCGGGCTAGCCGGCATTAGCGGGCTATTACCGACGGCCACGCCGCCCCCCACAATGGCTTCAGCTAGATAATCGTCAGTGACGGATGCCTGCCACTCCTTATCCGAGTAGTCTCGCGGCTTCACTGGAAAATTGGCCGCCGCCGGGGCGTCGCCCTTGCCGCTCTGGCCGTGGCAAGTCGCACAAACTGCCTTGTACTTGGCATCGGCAGCGGCAACGGCCTCGCCCGTCAGCTCTTCTTTCGAGCTCTCGGGAGGAGCCTTCGGCTGCCTAACCGGGACGCTGGAGCTTGAGCCAGCACTTGAAGAAGCCGGCTCTCCGCCGCCACAGCCGAACGAAGCGAGGAGCAGTAAACCGAAGAGCAGCCGAACGAGCGCGCACATCTCACCTGAAATTAAGCCATTCAGCCCAGGCAACAAGGGAAGATCCAAAATCTTCGGCCTACAAGCCCGAATCAGCGCGCAGAAGCAATAAGCCCGGCATTGGTATCATTTCCCGCCTTTACCGGGTTTCGCGCCCGACTAAATCACCACCTGGGCATGCAGCGCATCGCGAAAACCGTCCAAACATCGATCGGCGCCAAGAGCTTGATGGCCATCACCGGCGTAGCTCTGTTGCTCTTCGTGTTGGCCCACATGCTGGGCAATCTGCAAATCTTCTCTGAGCCTGAGAAGATCAATAGCTACGCCCACTTCCTGCATAGCCTTGGGCCCGGCCTTTGGATAGCGCGGATCGGTCTACTAGTGGTGTTCATTGCACACGTTTGGGCTGCAGTACGCACCTCGCGCGCTAGTCGTGAAGCACG
>JAKVCF010000057.1 GCA_022447335.1 Planctomycetota bacterium
CCCGGAATGTGCTTGCGCAAAATCTCGTAGGAGCTTGCGCACTCCTGCACTCGGTCGTTGAATGCCGAACCCGCTAGCTGACGCTTCACTCCGCTATCCATTATTGCGATCGCCACCTGATCCGCAGGCATCGGCAAGTACTCGACCGACTGCGCGTAGCAGTCGTACTGCATGATGCGGTCTGGTTGCCCAAGAAAGATCGCCATCGGATCGAGCACTCCACACTGAACGCCCACGTATTCCCTTTCGGCGCGGTGCGCAAGCGCGATCAGATCTTGCGCATCGATAGTCTGATTCAGCAAATGGGCTAGGCCGTACAGTGACACGCACTGCACGCTGGCCGAAGAAGACAATCCGCGCGCCATGGGCAAGTCAGCATCGACATAGATATCAAGCCCTGGCACCTCACCCCACTGCTCGCGCGCAAGAAAGATCGCCCCCTCAAGATAGGCCGACCAAGCCTCAGTACGACCGGGTCGCAAATCGTCTAGTGAAAGCTCGACATCCTCACCTGGGAAGTTGGCTGAGCGAAAACGCAGTCTGTGGTCCGAACGCGGCGCGAGGATTGCGCAGGTCCCCTTAGACAAAGCAACGGGCATCACGGTTCCACCGTTGTAGTCGAGGTGCGCCCCGAGCAAGTTTGCACGACCAGGAGCGAAAAACGCACGCGCCGAGCTAGGGAAACTTTCTCCCCGCAAGGCTCGTGTGGCCTCGAGCAGACTCAAATGACCGCCCATACGGGCAGAGGGTACGATGGCGATTCTTCCCATGCTCCCGCTTTTCCTGTTGATCACCCTTAGTCGCGCGCTCGATGTGGCCCCCGCGCTACAAGAGCCACCCTCTCCAGCGCCCAAAGGAGCCGAAGTCGGCGATCCACTGGCCGTTCCGGTTTTGGCCTACCGCGAACGAGAAATCCCTGCACTGGAGGTCATCCAGCAGATAGCTCCGGGCGAGGAGCTCCTGCAGCTGCTCCGTTCCGATCCCGCTTACCGCAAGGCCTATCTAGCCTCGCCGCGCTTCGTGGGCTCCGTGCGGACTTATGCGGACGTGCTGCGACTGAACGAACTAGGCATACGTAAGGCCCCCGAAGAAGCCCTGCTCTCCGAAGCCAAAGCCTACGGTGCAGATCGCAAGAGCCGGCTGACGCCCTCGGCGCTACTGCGGTCGCAGCCACTCGAAATCGAGGTCCGTGCCCGCCTGATCAGCCAGCAGAGCCCAAACTTCTCGAATGACGACTTGCGGCAACACATGCTCCGCTCAGTCCCCGAGTTCTTCGGCGAACTACAGGTCTCATGGATCCGCATTCCGCTGATCGATGCCGCGGCTGCGCGCGCCCTTACGCAGGAGGAAACGCGCAAGGTCTACGACCACCTCGACAAAGCTGCTCACAAACTGCAAGCCAATGAAATCAGTTGGGACGAGGCCGTCGAGAAGTACAGCCAGGACCCGATCACCAAGCCTCACAATGGCGCGGTCGGAATTCTGAAGCGCGACATGACTGATCGCTTCGAAGAGTCCATGCTGCGCACACTCTTCGCTGACCTCGGTTTCAAGAAGTTAGAGGGCGAGCTTCTGCGCGGGCCTATCCTGGCGCAAAAATGGGCGTACCTAGTACGCATTGAGGGCTCTCGCATCGACGGTGTCCCAGAACTGCAACGTGCGCGCGACCGCGTGCAGCGCTCCTTGCGCGAGATGCTGCTACAAAAACAACTCGCCGGAATCCGACAGGTCCTACCTGCGCAAGTGCTCGCGCCCATCGTAGGCTGAAGGTACATGGCGCTGGCCTCCCCATCCGACTTCTGGCCACGACGCGCAACCGATCTCCCCTCGGTCGAACCAAGCCGTGAAGTCCTACTTGGCCATCCGGGAGAGTTCGCCGTCCTTGAGGCACAGAATGCACATATGCAAACCGAAAAAGGCGTTCTGCAAGCAGTCAATCCGTCTCGCGCGCTTGAGCAATGGCAGGAATTAAGACGCAGTTACGAATCAATCAACATGCGCACCTATGTGCTGCCTTCGAGACAGGGGCTCGCTGACCTTTGCTTCACGGCCAACCCCAGCCTGGTGCTGGCCTGTCCAGATGGGCGGCGCGAAGTTTGGCTGGCCAAGATGCGGCACACATCGCGCCGACCTGAAGTAGGCATCCACGAAGAATTCCATCGTCAAAGAGAATCCGTAATACGCATAGTTCCTGATGAGGTCCTGGCCTTTGAAGGCTGCGGCGACGGAGTACAGCACCCTGGACGCTTTTTGATGCATGCTGGTGTCGGCCCGCGCAGCGAAACCTCAGCATGGCAGGCCCTTGCTGAAGCCCACCCCGGCCTTGATGTGCTGCTCTACGAACTCGTCGACCCACGCTTCTATCACCTAGATACTGCGCTCGCCCCTCTCGACGAGCAGACAGCTCTTTATGTACCCGAAGCCTTTCACCCCACAGGCCGAGCACGCGTGCTGGAGGCCTTCCCCCAGGCGATCGCCCTACCACTTGAGGAGTCGTTACGTTTTGCTGGCAATGCGCACTGCCCCGACGGTCAGCACGTACTGATTGATTCCGCTTGCACAGTAACCTGTGCGCTACTGAGCGAACGTGGCTACACACCGCTACCGATTGATACTAGTGAGTTTCGAAAGTCGGGCGGTTCGGTATTCTGCCTTAAACTCGCGCTATAGCCGGCTCGACACTCGTAGGCGCATTCGCGCGGAGCGCCGACTGCACCAGCTCGTCAAGCAGATGCGGCAAGCCAATGCCAGCCAAATCGAACAGGCGCGGATACATTGAAATCGAAGTGAATCCAGGAATAGCGTTCACCTCGTTGATGTAAACACGCCCCGCAGACTCATAGCCCACCTGCTTGTCAAGAATCCGGAAATCGACACGCGCCATCCCCTGCATACGCAGTAGGCGAAAAGCACGCTCAGACAGCTGCTTCAAGCGAGCGACTGTGGCGGGGTGCAAACCCTCAGCTGGCGCTTTCAGCTCCGCTGAATCGTTCTCGTACTTGGCAGCGTAGTCGTACCACCCTTCCAGTACGATCTCACCAGGCTCGCTGACTCGCAGTGTTTCTCCGTCAAGAACCGCTACTTCGATTTCACGCCCCGGTATTTCCGGCTCAATCACTACGAGTTCATCGTGACACAAAGCGGCTTCGATAGCTTCTTCGAGCTCCTGCACGCTCTCCACGCGCGAGATTCCGACACTGGAACCCAAACGGTTCGGCTTCACAAAGACTGGGAAGCCATGGCGCGCCGCTTCTTGCAAAGCACCTATACGGCCTTTATCCCAAGCCCGCGCGTCGACTTCGCTCCAGTTGATAACTGGTAGACCATTGCCACGTAGCACTAACTTGGTCAGCACTTTATCGATCGATAACTGCGAACCTACCGAACTACTACCAACGCAAGGCACGCCCAACAGCTCTAACCAGCCTTGCACGCGACCATCTTCGCCGAAAGGTCCATGCAACACCGGAAACACACAGGCCGTGTCTTCCGGTAACGCGGGAGGCCCCCCCGTTTCACCTGGATCTTCACCGTGGAGCAACCGCCAACTGGCCTCGGGGCCCAGCCAGCCGCCATCGCGAGCGATACCCACTAAGCGCACTTCGTAGCGCGCCGGGTTCAAAGCTTCAACCACGGTACGCGCCGAACGCAGTGAGATCTCGTGCTCTTCGGAGGGACCACCGAACAGGACAGCCAGGGGCAGAGCCGGGGACGTCATCGCCGCTAGCGTAAACTGGATCGCTCGAGGTTTCACGCATGCTTCCTCTGCTGTTCATCCTTGCCCTCCTGCCAGCCCAGGAAGTCGCTCCTGGCTCGAAGCCCGGGGAGCGCGCCGAGCGGCCTGCAGCCCTGCCAGATCCGACCGTCCCGGGCCGCGGAATCCCGGGCATCGATGTGCAACACTACACCCTTGAGCTGGCGATCGATTCTAAACGCCGTTTCACCGAAGCCACGGCAACGCTCGAGCTAAAGCTGGCCGAAGACCAACGCTTTCTCGAACTGGATTTCCATCACATGTTCGAAGTGATCGCGACGCGCGTCGATGGTCGCCTGGCTGAGGCCGAGCTGACTCCGCACCGCCTGCGCATCAATCCCGACCGAAATCTTACGGCGGGCCGCTCGATCGAAGTCGAAGTAATTTACCGCGGTCTCTTCCCGCAAGATGAGTCACAGGGCGACGTGGTTGGCATGCTCTTCGACGGGCACAGCGTTGTCGCCTACCTCGAACCTGATGGCGCACACCACTGGTTCCCGTGCAACGACCATCCAAGCGACAAGGCGACCTTTGAACTAATCGTCGATGTGCCCACGGGGCAGCGTGCAGCGGCTATCGGCCAACTGATTGAAGAAGGCCCTTCACCACGCCCTAATCACACTCGGAGCCGCTGGCGCACCGATATCCCCACTGCGACTTATCTGGTAGCTCTGGGCGTCGGCCCCTGGGTGCGCATTGAGCGCGAAGGTACGCATATGCCGATTTGGGACTACTGCGAAGAGGGAGATCGGGAGGCGATCGAAAAATCGCTTGCCGTTGTGCCCAAAATGATGAACTTCTTTGAGGAGCGCTTTGGCCCCTACCCCTTTGAAAAGTACGGTCACATGCTAACTCGCAAGTGGATCGGCGGAATGGAGGACCAAACGCTCAGTGTGATTGGACGAGAAGAAGCCCTATCAGGTGATCAGGCCTTGCTCGCACACGAGCTCGCCCACCAATGGTTCGGAAATTTGGTCAGCCCATACCAATGGCGTGATCTTTGGCTAAATGAAGGCTGGGCGACCTGGTCTGAACTACTCTGGCTTGAGTCACAGCAGCCGAAAATGGCGCGTAAGACTCTTGCTGGCTGGCGTCGCAGCACTTTCCGACTAGCGATGCGCGAGCATCCACACACGCTGGCCGAACCTGATCCACAGAACCTGTTCGATGGCAAACTCGTCTACGACAAGGGCGCAATGGTGATCCACCTGCTCGACGAGTACCTCGGCCGAGAAAAGTTTCTGCAGGCCGCCCGAGACTACCTCGGCGAGTTCGCACACGGCAATGTTGCAACAAGCGACTTCCAAGCCGCATTCGAAAAAGCAACAGGCGAAGACCTCGCACCCTTCTTTGCTTCTTGGGTGCACGCCAATACGCTGCCCGAGATCGCCTGGTCGATCGACTCGGTGGAAACCCTGCGCAACACTGGTGAAAAAAAACGCTGGAAGGTCACGGTAACCGCCGAACAGCGCAACCAGCACCACCCAATGATGCTGGAGCTCGAGTTGCGGGGCACGGAAACCAAGCAACGCTTTCGCGTGCCGCTCTACTTTAGGGAAGCTACCGTGCAAGCCACCGTGATCGTGCCTTTCGTCCCCGAGAACTCGGTACTCGACCCGGACAAACGCGGCCCATGGGTGCCCGCCGAGCCCCGCCAGGACTAAGCCCGGCATGAGTCAACCCCTCGACCCAACCTCGACACCCTCTCCCGTAGAGCAGATCGAAGCCAACCGAGCCCCCTGGACCTGGCTCCTAATCCCGCTGGTAGCGGCGCTACTAGCCTTCGCCTCGACTTGGGGCGCCGGTTTTGTCTACGACGACATCGAGCTATTGCAGACAAACCCGGCAATGAAGGAGTGGGCAACCATCGGGCGCGCCTTTGCAGAGCCCTTTTGGTCGCTCGCTCCTTTCCAGGAGAACTTCGCTGGCTATTACCGGCCGCTACCGGGAGCCAGCTTCGTCATTCTCCATCAGCTCGGCGGCGGCACTGCTTGGCCTTATCACTTTGCGTCCTCCATGGTCCACGCACTGAGCGCGTTGCTGGTCATGAAAGTTGCGCTGGCGCTCGGGGCCTCACGCATGACCGGGCTCGGAACTGGTCTCTTCTTTGCGCTGAGCGGCGCGCATGTCGAAGCCGTCGCCTGGGCATCGGCACTGCCCGACCTGCTTGCAACTTGCTTTTCGCTGCTCGCTATTGATCA
Organism: Planctomycetota bacterium; assembly: GCA_022447335.1. GTDB lineage: Bacteria > Planctomycetota > UBA1135 > UBA1135 > UBA1135. Next base: position 5,956 of record JAKVCF010000057.1, read on the forward strand.
ATTCTTGCGTGGCCGATTGCATTTTGCACTACCCGCCCTGCTACTTGCGATGCTCAGTAAGGAGTCTGCCTATGCCACTTGGCTACTCCTATTCGGAGTTTCTCTGTTCGGCTCAAAGCGCCTGATGCTCGCAAGCCGTTGCACCTCACTAAGCGGACTAGCACTCCTAGGTGGAATCGTTTACGCACTGCGCATGCAAGCATTCGAAAGCTCCGGGGCAGGCTTTGACATGGAACTCACGCTCGCAGGCCTGAGCCTCTCCCATCAGATCCTGCTGAGCTTCGGGCTAATCGTGCGCTACCTCGGTTTCCTGGTATATCCGATGGACAGCCGCCCCTTCCGGCCAATGCGCTTAGACCATGGCCCGGAAGACGCGTCACTCTGGGGGCCAGCCGCGATTGGAATGATTATCACGATCGGCGCGCTGGCGACCTGGCTGATCCATGGCCGCCGCCATCCTCGCGTACAGATCGGATTAGGCCTGCTCTTCGCTGGCCTCGCGCCGGTACTGAACACCAAATCGATCGGACGCTTCCCCTTTGAAGAGCGCTTCGCCTACCTATCGAGCGCTGGCTTCGCACTCATACTCGCCTTTGCTTTCGAGGCCATGCTGCTTCGTGGCCGCAAGACGCGTAATCGCAATGCACTGATGCCTATCGCAGCTCTTCTGGCAACGGCCTGGGCGATTACGAACCTCACGCCACTCGCACGCGTGACTCCGCAGTGGGCAAATAACGAGGAATTCGCTCGGTGGTCTACAAAAGTAAGCCCAGAAACGATGACCCCCTGGCTACTTGCCGGCCTCGCTACCCTAGACCGCGCACGAAATCTACCGCAAGGATCGAACGAACGCATTGCGGTTGCAGAAGAGGCTTTTGATTTCTTTGAGCGCAGCCTCGAAGTCAATGTTGATGAGGTACTCGTCGCCGCACACGAGCGAGAATCGGGAAACGTTGGCCTTGGCAATGCCCTCTACGTCATGGGCGACTACGGCACAGCACAAAGTGTTTACGAAGAAATTCTAAAAGGTTACCCCTATGCACAGGAAGCGCACTTCGGTCTATCAAACTGCTTGCTCTATCGTGCCGATGTAACCTACGCGACCCAGGCACCTTCATCTGAATCACAGCAGCGACAAGATGCCGCGGAAGCCTTACTGGAGCTAGCCAATCGCGCGCTAACTCATGCAGACCAAGCAGTGCGCGGCTTCCGTACTTTGCCCGCCTACTATCACAACCGCAGCGTAGCCCGCTATTGGATCGCACGCATGCAAGATCACACGCAGTTTCCGGCAACCGAAGATGACGCGCGCAGAGCCTTCGAAATGGAACCCGGCAACCAACAATACTTCAACCACCTTCTGGAAGTATTAGCCCTGCAAAACAAAGTGCAGGATCTTGGAGCCACCAATTCGTACTACCTGGAACTCTTTCCAACCGCACCAGATCGCGCCGAACTAGAAGCCCAGCTCGCAGCATGGGGCTGGAAGGACTAGGCTCTCGGAATGGTGGACCCACCTGCTCCCGGCGACTTCCTAATCGCCACTGAAACCCTGACAGATCCGAACTTCGCGGGCACAGTTGTACTGCTCTGCGAGCATGATGATCAAGGATCGCTTGGCCTCGTGCTAAATCGCCCCCTTAAAGTGCAGCTACCCGAGCTGATTGCCGAAGGCGAGGGTCAATCCTGCAACGCGGCAGTGCACTGGGGCGGCCCCGTCAAAGGCGATGCACTGCACGCCCTGAAAGACGGCTCGCCTGGCCCCGATGCCATCGAGGTCTTCCCGGGACTTTCTTTCGGCGGCCGACTCGAAGATCTGATCGCAGCCTGGAATTCCGGCGTCGGCGTGCGCTTCTATTTAGGCTACGCTGGCTGGGAATCGCAGCAACTAGAGAGCGAACTGACTGCACACGCCTGGCACGTGATGCGTGCCCGACCAAAGGAAATCTTCCCCGAGCGACCCGAAACCTTGTGGGGTCGCCTGATGGGAGAAATGGACCCAGCTTTCCGCCACCTGAAACATCAACCGCGCGACCTAGACCTGAACTAGTGCTGAATCGGGCCTAAAATAGGGCGCCTATGAGCGTCGCCGACATCTGCGCCAAAGTGCTGCGCGAGGAGCGCATCACACCGGAAGAGGCCTTGGCCCTACACGAGCAGGCAGACATGGGCACCTTGGCCTATCTCGCCGATGAGGTCCGCTGGCGCAAACACCCAAACGGAGTGGTCAGTTACATCATTGACCGGAACCTCAACCCCACCAATGTGTGCGTGACGGATTGCGGATTCTGTGCCTTCTATGCCAAACCGAAGGACGCTGAGAAATCCTATGTACTCGACCGCGAAACCATCTACACCAAAATCCAGGAGACGGTCGATGTTGGCGGCGTACAAATTCTCATGCAAGGTGGCCACCATCCACGGCTGGGCATTGAGTGGTACGAAGAACTACTCCGTGACATCAAGCAACGCTGGCCCAAACTGCATATGCACTGTATGTCACCTCCAGAGATCGAGCACGTCAGCAAGGTCTCCAAGATCGAAACGAGAGAGGTTCTGCGCCGGCTACAAAAAGTAGGCATGGATTCGATGCCAGGAGGAGGCGCCGAGATCCTAGTTGAGCGAGTACGCAAGATCATTGCGCCCCGCAAGACTGACACTGACACTTGGCTGCGCATCATGGAAGAGGCCCACGAACTCGGGATGCGCACACCTGCGACAATGATGTTCGGTCACGTCGAGACGGTGGCCGAACGCATTGAGCACCTCAACCGCCTACGCCAAGTCCAAGACCGCACAGACGGATTCACCGCCTTCTTTGACTGGACTTTCCAACCGGGCGGGAATCCGATCGGCGAGAAGCTGATGCAAAAAGGATGGGCAAAGAAGACCTACGGAGAGTATTTCCGTACTACAGCAGTCTCGCGCATCTTCCTCGATAACTTTGACAACCTACAGGCCAGCTTTGTCACACAAGGATCGGAAGCGGCCACCATCGCACTGCGCGCAGGCTGCAACGACTTTGGGTCAGCTATGCTCGAGGAAAATGTAGTCAGCTCGGCCGGATGCTTTGAGCTAGTCGCCCTCGAAGATATCGAGAACTGCATCACATCGGCAGGCTTCATCCCGCGCCAGCGCAATCAGCGCTACGAAATCATCGACGCGCGTGGCCCAGTGGATGCTTCGGGGCTGACAACCACGTAGAACCGCTCTATTGGAGGCGCACTCAAACCGTTGCGCTACTCTGCGCGTGCAGAAGTCTGCACAATCAACTCTCGGCGGTAGCGATCGAACAGCGTCGACTTCGACAGGGTGCCCAAAAACTTGCCGTCACCATCAATGACCGGAAGAACCCAGGCTCCTACTTCTTCAAAAACTTCCATTGCTTGCAGCAATGAATCGTCTTTGCTGATACGCGGCACAGTCGAATCCATGGCAGTGTCTACTGGCGTCACCTTCCGCAGTAAGGGGTCGAAGATTACGGCACGCAACGAAGAGAGGTCGAGCATGCCTTGGAACACGCCCTGGCTATTGATCACAGCAAAATGATTGCGCCGCGTCTTAGGTAGAATTTTGGCCAGATCGTCGAGCGTATGCCCCATTTCGATCGTGACGCTCTCCAGATCAAGCATCTCGACTGCCTGCAAATCGGCCAAAATTCTCCGGTCAGTTCCAGGGCGCAGCAGCCGTCCAGTCTCCGCCAACTCCCAGGTATAGAAACTGTGGCGCAACAAAGAGCGCGAGACTAGAGCTGAAAGTACAGCGACAAGCATCAGCGGAAGAGTTTCAGACCAAGAGCCCGTCGTCTCCAACGCCAGAAACATACCAGTAAAAGGCGCCTGCATCGTTCCAGCAACTAGACCTGCCATTGCAAGCAGGGCAAAAAATCCTGGCTCGACCTCGATTCCCGGAAGCAGGTTGAGAGCACCGCCGTATGAAAAGCCAAGCGCTGCCCCAAGTACGAGTGAGGGGGCAAAAATTCCGCCTGGCGCATTGCTACCGAGCGTCAGCACCGTCGCAACAAACTTCGCAAGAAACACTACCGCAGCAAAAAGAAATATCTCGCTATGAAAATCGTCATTAAGACAGTCGTTGACCAGCTCATAGCCTTCGCCGATTGCCTGGGGGAAAGCCCATCCGATCGAGCCAACGCCTAGGCCGGCAAACGCGGCCACCACCCCCGGCTTTCCAAGCAGCTTGCCCTTCTTCAGAGATGCTGCCAGCGTCTCGACTTTGAATATCGCGCCGACCAAACCTACCGAAACTACGCCGGCCAACAATCCAAGCGGAACCGAAAGGCCTAGGTCCACTGAATCCCAAGCAAATTCACCCGAACTGAAAGCGCCCTCGGCGCCAAGCATGCCACGCCCGATCGAAGTCGCCACGGTTGCCGCAACCACGACCGGAATGACTGTGGCTAAAGCCCATTCGGCAAGCACAACTTCCGTAGCAAAGATCACACCCGTCAACGGCGCATTAAAGATCGCGCCAATGCCGCCTGCGACGCCGCACGCCAGCAGAAGAATTCGCTGACGCTCGGCAACCTTTGCGCTAGCTGCCACGGTGCTACCCACCGCAGCCGCGCTAAAGGCGATCGGACCCTCTAAGCCAGCCGAACCCCCACTGGACACATTGATCAGTGAGCCCAACAAGCGACTGACCATCGAGCGTGGGCGCATCGAACCACCATGACGCGACACGGCTTCGAGCACCGCTGGTACGCCATGCCCGCCAGGTTCGCGAAAGACCACTCGAATTACGATGACGCCAAGCAGCGCCCCCACAGCTGGGAGTGCTATCCCCATCGGCGAGTCGCGCACGGTCTGCAAGGCTTCAAATAACCAATGCACACCGCTTCGCAAAGCTACCGCGACCGCCGACGCCGCGACCCCGACCAAAGCAGCAAGCAGCGCCATCAGCCAAGGCTCAGTTCCAGCACTTCCCTGCCGGAGGCGTCCGAGACGGACCATGCGCGAATCCTAGCCGCGCGGCTCAAGCCGCGCCGCTGCAGTCAGAATCTCAGCAAAGTCAGCACCTTTGCGCAGTAGGGACTGGAAGCCCGGATCGCGCAGTACAAAGGCCAGCCTCGACAAGATCTTTAGGTGCACTTCGGGCGCCGGATTGATCAGCAAAAAGGCTGCATGTACAGCCTGCCCGTCGAGGGACTCCCAATCAACTGGTGATACCGGCAAGGCCAGCATCACCACGGGATCTTCGCGATAAGCTGACGACGGAGTGCGTGGATGCGGCACCGCAATACCCTCGCCTAGGCCGGTTGAGGCGAGCTCCTCGCGCGCCAGTAGCTGCGCCAGCAAGGCCGGGCGATCAGCCCCGGCATCGAGAGGGACGGTCTCGACCATCGCGCGCAACAATGCGTCACGATTCCCGGCTTCGGACTGCTCCAGCACACCCCCTTGGCACAGCGCCAGTGTCAACGGCTGCTCACCGCTGGCCCCTGTCGAGGACACGCTGTAACGCCCACCAGCAGCGCCTTCCCGCAGACGCAAACCGTTTGAGCGCGCCCAGGTACGCAATTCGGATTCATCGAAACGGTAGTCGCCGCTCGGACGCAGCACGCCCAGCTGGCCCTCACGCGCCCACCGCCGGAGGGTAGCCGGTGAGACACCTAGGAGACGAGCGGCATCGTCGAGGTTTAGAGCCATGCCGCGGGATTCTAGAATAAGGATGATGCCCCTGTCTCTGGAAGCGCTGGAAAGCCGTGCGGCTCGTGCCGGATTGGCCGGGATTCCAACCAAGGTGCGCAGTGACGAGCGCCTGACCCCGGAAGAGGCTTTGGCGATGTACCGCACGCCGGATGTAACGCTCTTGGGCGCCCTGGCCAACGAAGTACGCAATGCACGCCACGGCGATACAACCTACTACAACGTCAACATCCACATTAACTACACCAACTGGTGCAACAAGTTCTGTGACTTCTGTGCCTTCCAGCGTCGCCCGGGAGATGATGGCGCTTATCGAATGTCGCCGGAACAGATTGAAGAGGAACTACGCAATGCGAACCCGGAGGCGACGGAAGTCCACATGGTAGCTGGAGTCTGGCCAGCACTCGGCTACGACTACTACCTCGACATCCTGCGCGCAGCAAAGCGCGCGCGACCGGACATTCATGTCAAGGCCTTCACGATGGTTGAAATCGACCAGATTGTGAAGACCGGAAAACAAATACATGGAAAGTCGATCGAAGAAGTCATGGCTGACCTACGCGAAGCCGGCCTCGATTCGATGCCGGGCGGCGGCGCCGAAGTCTTCAGCGAGCGACTGCGTCAGGAGCAGTACCCGAAGAAGATGGGGCACGAACGCTGGCTTGAACTCGCTGAGCAGGTGCATGGCCTAGGCTTCCGCACCAACGCAACCATGCTGTACGGTATGGGCGAGACGCTGGAAGAGCGAATCGAACACTTGCACCTACTTCGTGAACTACAGGATCGCACAGGCGGGTTCCAGGCATACATCCCACTAGCTTTCCATCCCGCAAACACGCGCCTCGATCACCTCCCCTACCCACCACCACTCGAACGCTTGCGCGCAGTGGCAATCGGCCGCCTATTCCTCGACAACTTCGACCACGTTAAGTCTTACTGGATCATGATGGGCCTGCCAGTCACGCAAATGTCGATCAACTTCGGCGCTAATGATATTGACGGCACGGTTACACAGGAGAAGATCTACCACAACGCGGGCGCCTCCACTCCACAACAACTCACACGCCCTTACCTCCTGCAACTTATTCGCGAAGCGGGACGCAATCCAGTTGAACGCGACACGCTATACCAAGCGATACGCGATCATTACGACGACGAGGCTGTGGACCGCGACGCATCAACGTTGAATGTCTGAGATGATGCTCCAGGTCGGCACCGTGCCGTTCCTGGTCGCTCGGCCGCTCTCGTGGGGCCTAGACCAGGTCCCCAACCTTGCGTTGACGACTGCTCCGCCAGCGCAGCTTGGACGGATGCTGCGCACGGGCGAACTAGATGTAGCCCTAGCCTCGTCGGTGCTTGCACTCGAAAACCCAGAGCTGCGCTTTTGGAGCGAGGGGCCGGTGATCGGTGCGCGCGGTTCAGTGCGCTCTGTGCTGGTCTTGCTGCGCCCTGGGGTCGAAGCCGCGCAAGTGCGCAGCCTAGCGCTCGACCCAGCTAGCCGCAGCGGCCGCGCGCTTGCACAGGTTATTCTGCGTAGAGTGCATGGAGCAGCCTTGGAGCCCCAAGAATTCGACCCGGAACGCGCTCTGCAAGAGGGGCTTTGCGACGCCGTGCAAGTAATCGGAGACAAAGCTGTGCAGTTAGCGCACCGATTCCCACAATGGAAAATTCTCGACCTAGGCGAAACCTGGACCGATTGGACTGACCTGCCTTTTGTATTTGCAGGGTGGATCACACGACCCGGGTTTGAAGTCGAACAAGTCGCTCCCGATC